>NZ_JBHTTQ010000024.1:0-82513 GCF_042794475.1 Streptomyces sp. NPDC056527 | reverse complement strand
TGGGGCCTTCGCCGTACGGACTCAGCGCCGGGGCACGGTGATGCTGTATCCGGCGTCGAGCAGCTCGGGCAGATACCGCCTCAGCGCGGCCACGCTCTGCGAGCGGTTCCCGCCCGCGTCGTGCGAGAGGACGACGACACCGGGCGCCGCTCCGTCCAGGACCCGGCGCACGATGCTGTCGGTACCCGGTTCCTTCCAGTCGAGGGTGTCGACGGTCCAGGCGAGCGGCTCCATGCCCAGCTCGGCACCGATCTCGAAGGAGTGCCGGTTCCACGCCCCGAACGGGGCGCGGTACCAGAGCGGGGCCGAGCCGAGGATCTTCTCGACGAGCTCGCTCGTGGAGCCCAGCTCGTCCCGGATGCGCGAGGGTCGCAGCTTGGGGATCAGCGGGTGGGACCACGAGTGGTTCCCCACCACATGTCCGTCGGCGGCCATCTCCCGTACCAGGTCCTGGTTCTCGGCGACCATCTCGCCGCAGACGAAGAACATCGCCCGGCAGCCGTAGCGGCGCAGGGTGGCGAGGATCTCCGGGGTGTAGCGGGGGTCCGGCCCGTCGTCGAAGGTGAGCACCATCGACCGGCCCACGCCCGACATCTTCAGGAACGGCCGCTGCCGGACCGGGGGCAGCGCCTTGCGGAAGGCCGGGGGCGCGTCGGCCGTCATCGGCTGGAGCCGGTACGCGGAGGGCTTGAGCCGGGCGCTCGCGGGCGCGCCCGCCGCGGGTCCTTGGCCGGGGGCGGGCCCGCCGGCCGCATCCGGACGGCCGCTCGGCGGCGCGCCCGGCGGCGCGCCGAAGCGGTCCGCCGTGAGTACTCCGAACGTGGCTGTGGCCCCGAGGGCGGCGGCGATGCGCAGCACGGTCCGCCGCCCGGTGGGCATCTGATCCTTTTTCATGACTAATAGCTCGCACGGCCGAACGCCGACGCCCCTCACCCACACCGACGGCCCGCCCGAAAACACTCGATGGGCGCACACCCCTCGAAGGGACGACGCTCTCCCTTACTCCCCCATCACCAGACCGTCCTTGGCCGCGCCCCGTCCCAGGACGACGTCGCGGATCGTGTCGCGTACGGCGGTGAGGGGTTCGCCTTTCCTGATGGCGGCGTTGAGGTTGATCACCCGACCGCGGCCGGTGTCGAACCACTGCGGGAGGAACTCGGCCTTGGTGACCTCCCAGCGCGCGCCGGGAACCGCGGGCGGAGCGAAGGTGAAGCGCCCGAGCGTCCCCTGGTTCCCGCGCGGGTCGAAGGCGCCCTCGTAGTTGACCATGTCGCCGGCGATCTGGTCCCCCATGCCGTAGACGATCCAGGTGCCGTTGACCTTCTCGTACGCCTGGGGGACATGGGCGTGGGTACCGAGAATCAGGTCGATGTCGGGTCTTCCGCCGGTCCGTGAGGCCGTGAGCGAACGGCCGAGCGTGAGCTGGCGCTCGTCGGGGGCCGTCTGCCACTCGGTTCCCCAGTGGAGGCTGACCACGACGACATCGGCGCCGGCCTCACGGGCCGCCCGCGCGTCGGCGATGATCTTCTTCTCGTCGATCAGGTCGACCGCCCACGGCTGCCCCTCGGGCAGCGGGAAGCCATTGGTGCCGTACGTGTACGCGAGCTGTGCGACGGTCGCGGGCCCCGCCCTCAGCAGCGTGGGACTGGCCGCCTCCTCGGCGGTGCGGGCCGATCCCGCGTGCCGGACACCCGCCTTGTCGAGCACGTCGAGCGTGCGACGCAGCCCGGCGGGGCCGTCGTCCAGGGTGTGGTTGGAGGCGGTGGAGCAGGAGTCGTACCCGGTCTCCCTGAGGGCGGGGGCGACCTCGGGCGGCGACTTGAAGGCGGGGTACCCGGTGTACGGCCCGCCCTCCGGGCCGTACACCGTCTCCATATGGCAGATCGCCAGGTCGGCCCCGGTCACCACGCTCTTCACGCCGGACAGCATGGGCCGGAAGTCGTAGCCCTGGCCGTTCGCGTCCATGGAGGCCCGGCGGATGATCGACTCGTGCGGCAGCACGTCGCCGGAGGCGACGAGCGTGAACCCGGTCCGGGCGGAGGGCGCGCCACCGACCGCCGAGGAGGAGGGGCTCGCCGGGTCCCGCCCCGAGGGCGGGCCGTGGGGGGCACCGGCGCCCCCGGCACAGCCGGTGGCCGTTGTCAGCAGAACGGCGGCGAAGGCCACCGCCCCCTGTCTCGTACGCTGGGTCATCCGCCGACTCCGCCCAATTAGTCCTATGAACATCTCTACGGATGAATTCACAGGGCATAGAAGCCGCAGTCAAGAGTCAAAGCCGCAGCGAACGCCAAACCCTGCCGAAACGGACGAAGAGCCTTCGCTTGACCGTTCGCCGCACCATTCGCCGCTCGGTGCGACCGCTCGTCGCAGACAGGTGCGCGTTCCCTGTCCCTTGCCGCCCACATGCGTTCGTATACGCCCCGGGACGACGAGCCGGCAGGAGAGGTGTGGAGCATGACGACGGCGACGACGACGGCGACGACGGACGAGCGGGCCCTCGCTGAGCTGCAGCGTGACCACGGTCAGGCCCTGCTCGGCTTCCTGCTCGGCCTGACCTACGGCGACCGGCAGCGCGCGGAGGACCTGGTGCAGGAGACACTGGTCCGCGCCTGGCAGCACCCGGAGGCGTTCGACGGACCCTACGAGTCGATGCGCCCCTGGCTCTTCACGGTGGCCCGGCGCCTGGCCATCGACGCCCGGCGCTCCCGGCTCGCCCGGCCCACCGAGATCGGCGACGGGATGCTCGCCGCCACCCCCGACCCGGCCGACGCCACGGAGTCCGCGGTCGCCGCGGTGGACGTCCGGGCGGCGGTGCGGGGCCTGAGCCCCGAACACCGCGCGGTCCTGGTCCGGCTCTACTTCCACGGCCTGACCGTCAACGAGGCCGCCGCCGATCTGGGCATCCCCGCCGGGACCGTCAAGTCCCGCTCGCACTACGCGCTGCGCCAGCTCGGACACTGCCTGCCGGGCTACCGGACGGGACGCCGCACCGTTGCCCGCTCGCGGGCCGGGGTCGCACAATGACCGCGTGACGCTGACTCTCGCCGCCGCGGAAAAGGTTCTCGCCGACAACTTCGCCCCCTGGGTGCTCGATCTGGGGCTCTCGGTGGTCTCGCTCGACGGTCAGGAGGCGGTCCTCCGCCTCCCCTGGTCCGATCGGCTCGCCCGGGAGGGCGGTGGCCTCTCCGGTCAGGCGCTGATGGCCGCCGCCGACACGGCGACCGTCATCGCCGTCGCCGCGGCCCGCGGCGGCTTCGTGCCCATGACGACGGTGCAGCAGTCCATCAGCTTCCAGCGTGCGGTCGTCGCCGCGGACGTCCTGGTGCGGGCGCGGCTCACCAAGGCGGGCAAGCGGATGGCGTTCGCCGACATCACGATGACGGCGGAGGGCTCCGACGAGACGGCCGCCCACGCGACGGCGGTGTACGCGCTGCTCGGCTGAGACCGGTCCCGCCCCGCCGCCACCCCGTGCGCGCGGCCGGCACACCCTCCCCGGACGTCTCCCGTGTCCCCTCCTTTCCCACCGGCACCGATCCGGCGGAGAAACGTATCCGAAACCACACGGGCGAGTTGAGCAAAGAGCGACCCACACGCGTCTTCCTCGGTGGAGGCTCGTGTTCGGGGTCGCCGACCGACACGTCCGGGAGAAGGTGGGAGCGTTGCTGCCCGACAGTACGAACGGCACCAGCGGAGGCGGACTCGCCGTCCCGATGGCCTGGTTGTGTGCCGAGTTCACCGCGGACGATCTGCTGCGCACGGGGTGCCTGGTCGCGCCCGGCACCCTGGAGTTCCGGGCCGGCCGGCAGACGCTGGCCCTCACCATCCATCTCTGCGCCGACGCGGACGCCTCCTCCGGGTCGTGGTCCGCGGGCCTCATCGACGAGTGGCTGTCCCGGACCGCCTACGACCATCCCTGGCCGCGGTGGGTCCGCGAGCGGCTCGCCGCGCGGAGTCACGCGGGCGACGAGGGCCCCGACCTCGCCATGGCCAAGGAGACCTGGCGCATGCTGGAGGCCACCCGGATCCGCGCGGCCGACCTGGGCGGGCTGACATCGGCCGGGGCCTTCGCCCCGGTCGACGAGTCGGAACAAGTGTGGCTACCCGCCTGGAAGTTGGGGCTCCCGCTGGGCCATCTGGCCCTGCACCTCTACGGCGCGGGCGGCTGAGGAGTCGTACGGTGCACCCCGGAGCGGTACTTGGGGATCCGTACCGTCACCTTCATCCCCGCGTCCACCCCGGTCTCGATGACGAGGCCGTGCTCCGCCCCGTACACCTGGCGCAGCCGCTCGTCGACGTTGGACAGGCCGATCCCCGAGCCGGTGGGCCGCTCCCCGAGCAGGACCGCGCGCAGGACGGCCGGATCCATACCCACGCCGTCGTCCTCGATCACGACCACGGCCTCGGCGCCCGCGTCCCGGGCGGAGATCGTCACCCGGCAGGCGTTCACGCTGTCCTCGAGGCCGTGCTTGACGGCGTTCTCCACCAGCGGCTGGAGACAGAGGAACGGCAGCGTGACCGGCAGCACCTCGGGCGCGATCTGGAGCGTCACCTTGAGGCGGTCACCGAAGCGGGCTCCGGCGAGCGCCAAGTACTGCTCGATGGCCCGCAGTTCGTCGGCGAGCTGGGCGAACTCCCCGTGCCGCCGGAAGGAGTACCGGGTGAAGTCCGCGAACTCGAGCAGCAGCTCCCGCGCGCGCTCGGGGTCGGTGCGGACGAACGAGGCGATGGCGGCGAGGGAGTTGAAGATGAAGTGCGGAGAGATCTGGGCCCGCAGGGCGCGGATCTCCGCCTCCACGATCCTGGTCCGCGAGCGGTCCAGCTCGGCCAGTTCCAGCTGTACGGAGACCCAGCGGGCGACCTCGGTCGCGGCCCGCACGAGCACGGCGGACTCCCGAGAGCCGTAGGCGACGAGCGCGCCGAGCACGCCGTCCTCGCCGGTGAGCGGGGCGATCACCGCCCAGCGCAGCGGGCAGGCGACATCGGCGCAACCGGTGTGCTCCGACCTGCTGCGGCCCGAGTCGAGGATCCCGGCGACCTGGTCCATGACGTGCTCTCGGTGGTGCCCCTCGCCGGGCCCGTCCCAGGCGAGGACGGCGGACCGGTCGGTCAGACAGAGCGCCTCCGTCCCGAGGAGCGGGCGCAGTCGCCGGACGGCCTTGCGCGCGGTGTCCTCGGTGAGTCCGCCGCGCAGGGGCGGCGCGGCGAGGGAGGCGGCATGCAGGGTGTGAAAGGTGGCCCGTTCGACGGGCGTGCCGAGGTCGAGGTCGGCGGCGCCGCGGCGGGCTGCGAGCCGGCCGAGGACGAAGCCGACCGCCAGCAGCACGGCCCCGGCCGCGCCGGCAGCGGCATACATGATCGGGGTCACCGCTCCCGCCCTCCCGACCGCCGCTCGCCCGAGCGACACGGCCCGTCGGCCCGGGACACGGAGCCCGCCCCGGGCCCGGAGTCCGCCGCGCGTACGGACTCCCCCCGCGGCTCGGTCTCGGGCATCTCCTCCCTCGGGACCGTACGGCCCGTGAACTCCTCAGGCAGGTGCAGCCGGGCGAGGAGGGCCGGGGTTCCGGGCGGGATGTGGCGTGGGGTGGCCAGCGACACCAGGATCATCGTGAGGAAGCCCAGCGGCACCGACCAGACCGCCGGCCATGCCATCAGCGTGTGCGGCCAGCCCTCTTCGGGCAGTCCGGCCCGGGTCGCCATCACGGCCGCGAGCGCGGAGCCGCCGCCCAGCAGCAGTCCGGCCATGGCGCCCGGCGGGGTGAGCCGCCGCCACCAGATCCCGAGGACGAGCAGCGGGCAGAAGGACGAGGCGGAGACGGCGAAGGCGAGGCCGACGGCGTCCGCGACCGGGACCTTGGAGGCGAGGACCCCGACGGCCAGCGGGACGGCGGTGGCGAGCAGGGTCGCGAGCCGGAAGTGCCGTACCCCACGGGACGGAAGGACGTCCTGGGTGAGGACTCCGGCGACCGACATCGTGAGCCCCGAGGCGGTGGACAGGAACGCGGCGAAGGCCCCGCCGGCGAGCAGCGCGCCCAGCAGATCGCCGAGCACTCCGCCGAGCATCCGGTCCGGCAGGACGAGCACGGCGGCGTCGGCGGCTCCGGTCAGGGCCAGTTCGGGGGCGTAGATCCGGCCGAGCGCCCCGTACACCGGCGGCAGCAGATAGAAGACGCCGACCAGGCCGAGGACGACCAGGGTGGTGCGCCGCGCGGCGCGACCGTGCGGGCTGGTGTAGAAGCGGACGGCGACATGGGGCAGCCCCATGGTGCCGAGGAACGTGGCGAGGATCAGTCCGTACGTGGCGTAGAGCTGATGGCCGTCGCGCCCGCCGGCCAGCGGCTGGGACCAGCCGAGGGGGTCGGCGCCGGTGGAGGCCCGGGCGGGGACGGGGGCACCCGCGGGAAAGGCGAGTTCGGTGCCGCCCTCGACGCGGTGGGCGCCCTTGTCGAGGGTGAGGGTCCGCCGCTCGTACGCGGTGTCGTCGACGCGGCCGGTGACGGTGAGCGTGAGCGGGGCGTCGACATCGATCCGTACGGTGTCGGCGACGCGCACGACGGTGTGCTCGCGGAAGACCGCCGGGGCGTCGAAGCGGACGCGGGGTGCGTCGTCGCCGAACCAGGCCGCGGCGAGGAAGAGGGCCGGCACCAGCAGGGCGGTGAGCTTGAGCCAGTACTGGAAGGCCTGGACGAAGGTGATGCTGCGCATCCCGCCCGCGGCGACGATCCCGGTGACGGCGAGGGCGACGAGCAGTCCGCCGACCCAGTCGGGCGCTCCGGTGAGGATCTCCAGGGTGAGCCCGGCGCCCTGGAGCTGCGGCAGGAGGTAGAGCCAGCCGATGCCGACGACGAAGAGGCTGGCGAGCCGGCGTGCGGGCGGGGACTCCAGCCGGGCCTCCGCGAAGTCGGAGAGGGTGTACGCCCCCGAGCGGCGCAGCGGGGCGGCGACCAGGACGAGCAGGACCAGATAGCCGGCGGTGTAGCCGACGGGGTACCAGAGCATGTCCGGGCCCTGGACGAGGACGAGACCCGCGATGCCGAGGAAGGAGGCGGCGGAGAGGTACTCGCCGCTGATGGCGGCGGCGTTGAGCCCGGGACGGACGGTGCGGGAGGCGACGTAGAAGTCGGAGGTGGTGCGGGATATCCGCAGGCCGAGGGCGCCGATGAGCACGGTCGCCAGGACGACGACGGTGACGGCGGCCACCGCGTAGGTGTGGTTCACGTCCGATCCCCGCGGTCAGCGGCCCTCGACGAGGCCGGTGAAGTCGCGTTCGTTGCGTTCGGCGCGGCGGACGTACCAGCGGGCGACGGCCCAGATGACCGGGTAGACGCCGACGCCGAGGGCGGCCCAGACGACGGCCTCGGGTGCGGGGAGCGCGAGGAGCAGCGGCAGCGGGCCGACGAGGAGGACGAGGGCGCCGAGGGCCGTGAGGGCGGCCTTGAGCTGGCTGCGCATCAGGGAGCGCACATAGGTGTGGCCCAGGGTGGTCTGTTCGCTGATCTCGGAGCGGGCGGGGGGATGGGCGGGCGGACGACCGCTCGGATGGCGCGGGAGCGGGCCGCCCGCGCTGTCGCGGAGGGCGGAGGCGCGCGTGACGGTCTCGCGCCGGGGCCGGCGCGGCGCCGGCTGCTCGGACGTCGGTGTCCGCTCCGTCATCTGTCGACCTCGCAGGGGCTGGGAGTGAACGGAGTCTACGCAGCGGTGATGACGCGGGGTAGAGGCGTCGGCCGGCTTCCGGGGAATGTCCCCGCGGTCGTCAGCCGCCCGCACGGCGCATGAGGAGGTCCCGCAGCGGGCGGGCGTGGCGGCGGCTGACGGCCAGCTCGGTGCTGCCGACCCGGACGGAGGTGGCGCCGCCGTCGAGCCGCAGTTCGTCGATGCGGCCGAGGGCGACGAGATGGCTGCGGTGGATGCGGACGAAGCCGCGATCGGCCCACCGCTCCTCCAGCGTGGACAGCGGGATGCGGACGAGGTGGCTGCCCTCGTCGGTGTGCAGGCGGGCGTAGTCGCCCTGGGCCTCGACGTACGCGATGTCGTCGACGGCCACGAAGCGGGTGATCCCGCCGAGTTCGACCGGTATCTGCTCGGGGGTCGTGAGCGGGGCCGCGGGGGCGGCGGAGGCGTGGACCAGCTCGCGGACCCTGCGGACGGCCTCGGCGAGCCGTTCGCGGCGCACCGGCTTCAGGACGTAGTCCACGGCCTTGAGGTCGAAGGCCTGGACGGCGAAGCCCTCGTGGGCGGTGACGAAGACGATCAGCGGGGGCCGGGCGAAGCCGGCGAGCAGCCGGGCGAGGTCGAGACCGGTGAGGCCGGCCATGTGGATGTCGAGGAAGACGACATCGATGGCGTCGTCACCGTCGGGCCCGGCGTCGAGGGCGCGCCCGATCCTGCGCAGCGCCTCGGTGGCGTCGGTGGCGCCCTCGGCGCTGCGGACCCGCGGATCGGCACGCAGGAGGTAGAGCAGCTCTCCGAGGGCCGGCTCTTCGTCGTCGACGGCCAGTACGCGCACCATGCGGCGGAGTCTATGCGAGCGGCCGCGACCGGCTTCCCGAGCTCGGGCGGCTACTTGAGCAGCTTCGACATCCGGCGGTCGGCGAGCGGCTTGCCGCCGGTCTGGCAGGTGGGGCAGTACTGGAGGGAGGAGTCGCTGAAGGACACCTCGCGGATGGTGTCGCCGCAGACCGGGCATTTCTCGCCGGTGCGGCCGTGGACGCGCAGGCCGCTCTTCTTCTCGGCCTTGAGCTTGCCGGCGGCCAGTCCGTGGGAGCGCTCGACAGCCTCGCTCAGGGTGGTGCGGATCGCCGCGTAGAGGCCGGCGGTCTCCTCCTCGGTGAGGTTCTGGGTGGGTTTGAAGGGGGACATCCTCGCCACGTGCAGGATCTCGTCGCTGTACGCGTTGCCGATGCCGGCGATCAGGCTCTGGTCCCGCAGCGCGCCCTTGATCTGGCGCCGTTCCGTGCCGAGCAGGGCGGTGAAGGCGGCGAGGTCGAAGTCGTCCGCGAGCGGATCGGGGCCGAGGCGGGCGACGCCCGGCACGTCCCGCGGGTCGTGGACGAGGTGGACGGCGAGCCGTTTGGTGGTGCCGGCCTCGGTGAGGTCGAAGCCGTCGCCCTCGGTCAGCGCGGTCCGCAGGGCGAGGGGCCCTCTGCCGGGGCGCGGCGGCCCCGAGGGCAGGGGGTCCTTCCACTGGAGCCAGCCCGCGCGGGCGAGGTGGACGAGAAGATGGAGCTCGCCCGCCTCGCCGTCGGTGGTGATGTCCAGGAACTTGCCGTGCCGGGCGACTCCGGTGACGGTGGCGCCCTCGACGGCGCCCAGGGGTGGGTCGTACGTCTTCAGCACGCTGATCGCGACGGGCAGCACGCGGGCGATCTCCTTGCCCACCAGATGCTCGTCGAGGAACTCGCGCAGCGCTTCCACCTCGGGCAGTTCCGGCATGACTCCACCTTCCCGCACGGGCCGTCAGGACGCGCGCTCAGACACCGCCGAGGTCTTCGAGCAGGTCGAGTTCGTCGCCGAGGGCGGCGGCCAGGGCCTCGATGTCCGGGACCGCCTTGCCGTCGGCGACCAGGCCGACGTGGACTCGGCCGGCGTACGGGGACATGGCGACGGCGAGCGACTGGCCCCGGGCGAGCGGGGCCATCGGGAAGAGCTCGCGCAACGGGGCTCCGCCGAGGGAGAGGGCCGAGCGGGGCAGCGGAACGTTGGTGACCAGGACGTCGAAGAGGAGCCGGGCGGCCCCGGACGCCAGGGGCGCGCCGAAGCGGTGCGCGAGCGAGGGCAGTTGGTCGGCGAGCACGGCGACGGCTCCGGCACCGCGCAGCGGCCCGTCGGCCTTGTTGCGGTCCATGTCCCGTCGTACGGAGGCCAGCCGGGTCGCGGGGTCCGGTTCGGTGACGGGGAGGGTGAGGAGGTAGGCGGAGAGGCTGTTGCCGTTGCCGGCGGGTGCGCCGGGGCGCCGGCGGGAGACGGGGACGAGGGCGCGCGGATCGGCGGGGAGCGGCTCGCCGCGTCCGTCGAGCCAGCGGCGCAGGGCTCCGGCGACGACGGCGAGGAGGACGTCGTTGGCGGTGCCCCCGGTGGTGCGGCGCACCCGGTGGACGCGGTCCAGGTCCAGGACGGCGGTGGCGACGCGGCGCGTCCCGCTGGAGTGGGCGGCGAGCGCGGAGGGGGTCCGGACGTCGATCTGCCCGGCGCGGAGGAAGGAGTGACCGACCACGGAGGCGCCGACCTCGACGGCCCGGCCGATGTCCTCGATGCGTTCCCGGGCGGCGCCCATGATCCGGCCGGGGCCGGGGAGCCAGGAGCGCGGGGGTACCGCGCGGGTGCGCCGCCCGCCGTACCTGCGGACGGCGGCGATCTCGTCGAAGATCCCGGCTCCGATGGCGACCGCCCTCATGCCGTCGGCGAGGGCGTGGTGCAGTTTGACGAGGACGGCGAACGAGCCGTCCGGGGCGCCGGTGAGCAGGTACATCTCCCAGGGCGGCAGTCCTCGTTCGACGGGCCTCTCCATGAGCTCGCCCGCGAGCCGGGCGGCTTCGGCGGCGAAGTCGGCGCCGGGCAGCGCGATCTCCCGCACGTGACGTCGTACGTCGAACCGCTTGTCCGTGGTCCAGGCGGCGCCGCCGACGGGCAGCAGGACGTCGCGGACCTTCATCCGCAGCCGGGGGATCGCGGCGGCGCGGCTCGCGAGCAGGTCCAGGACGGTGGAGGGGTCGCCGTGGGCGGGGAGCGGGCCGAACCGCGCGAGCGCGCCCAGGTGCATGGGGTGGTCGGAGGATTCGAGGTGCCAGAACGCCAGATCAAGAGGTGCCAGAAGCTCACTGCTCAAGTGATCACATGTCCTCAGAGGGTGGCAGGGGAACCGCAGTCAATCGCGTACGGTCGGTTACGGTCAAGTACGATCTATGTACACAGGGTTAACAATGAACTCGCACCAGACGCACTTACCGCTGCCACGCGATTCGACGCCCCAGACGTCCGAGATCCGGTCGACGAGCATCAGACCCCGCCCCGAGACACCCGACTCGCCCGCCTCCCTCCGTCGCGGCAGCGCGCTGGAACGGTCCTCCACCTCCACCCGCAGCCTCCGTTCCGGTCCCGCCAGCATCCGCAGGGTCACGATCGCCCCGCCGTCGGTGTGCATCAGCGCGTTGGTGATCAGCTCGTCGGAGACCAGCTCGATCTCGTCCGAGCGCTCCCCTGCGCCCCAGGCCCGTACCGCGGCCCGGATCATGTGGCGCGCGGAGCTCAGCGCCTCCGGGTCGCTCTGCGCCACATGCTGCTGGAGCCGGCCGCCCGCCTGCGGATAGTACGAGCCCTGGCGGCGCAGCAGCAGGATCGCCACGTCGTCCTCGCCGCCGCGTTCGTCCACGACCTCGCAGAGGTGGTCGGCCAGTTCCTGAAGGTCCCGCGGCCCGCGTCTGACCAGCGAGGAGAGCCACGTCAGCCCTTCGTCGAGATCGGAGCCCGGTTTCTCCACCAGCCCGTCGGTGTACAGCAACAGGGTCTGTCCCGGGGACAGCTCCAGGGTGGTGACGGGGTGGTCGAGGCGGCCGAACTCGGCCGAGAGGCCCAGGGGCAGCCCGCCTTCCACCGGCAGCCGTCGGCAGCTGCCGTCGATCTCCTGGAGCAGTGGGTCGACGTGCCCGGCGCGCACCACTTGGACGACGCCGGTGGCGAGGTCGGCCTCGACGTACGTGCAGGTGGCGAAGCGGTCGGTGTCCAGCTCGTGGAGGAAGACGGAGGCCCGGGCCATCACGGTCGCCGGGGAGTGTCCCTCGGCGGCGTAGGCGCGCAGCACGATCCGCAGCTGTCCCATCACGGCCGCCGCATGGGTGTCGTGCCCCTGTACGTCTCCGATGACGGCGCCGACCCTGCCGCCGGGCAGCGGGATGACGTCGTACCAGTCGCCGCCGATGTCCCGGCCGAGGCGGGCCGAGCGGTAGCGGACGGCGATCTGGGCGCCGGGCACGTCGGGGATGCGACGCGGCAGCATCGCCTGCTGGAGCCCCTCGGCCAGGTCGTGCTCCTGCTCGTAGAGCATGGCGCGCTGGAGGCTCTGCGCGATGCTGCTGCCGAGCGCCACCAGCAGATTGCGTTCGTCGGCACTGAATCCGGTCTTGTCGCTGTAGAGCAGTCCGAGCGCGCCGATCGGCCGGGCCTGGGCGATCAGCGGGAGATAGGCCGCCGAGGTGATGCCGAGTCCGCTGATGTGCGGCCAGAGGATCGGGTACGAGTCGGCGAAGTCCTTGGGCGACTCGATGAACCGCGGGCGCAGGGTCCGGACCACCTCGCTCATCGGGTACGGCTCGTCCACCCGGGTGAATCGTGTGCCGGGCACGAAGGCGCCGCTGGGCCCCTCGGCGACCAGATGGATCCGGCCGGCCTCCAGGAGTCCCATGACGAGGCTGGTGGCGCCGAAGTACTGCAGGCCGTGCGAGGCGCCGAGCAGGTCGATGATGTCCTGCACGGTCCGGGCGTGGGCCAGGGCCGCGGTGGTGCCCTCCACGACGCTGGTGCGTCTGCGCCGCCCCTCGTCCAGGCCGAGCCGGGCGGCCTGCTCGGACACCTCCTCCGAGGCGTCCCGGATGATGCCGATGATCCGGACGGGGCGGCCCGTCTCGTCGCGCTGGATCCGGCCCTCGGTGTGTGTCCAGCGCGGGTTGCCGTCCCGCAGCCGGACGCGGAAGTACGCGCCGTAGTGTTCGCTGCCGTCCTTGAGCGCGTGGGAGACCAGGGTGTCGAGCTGCCGTCCTTCGTCGGGCATCACCCGCGGGGCGAGGGTGAGCGGGTTTCCGTCGTACTCCTCGGGCCGGAGGTCGAAGACCCTGAGGGCGCTCTCGTCCATCGCCAGCGTCCCGGAGAGCAGGTCCCAGTCGAAGCTCCCCATCCGGAACGCGCGACCGTAGTCACGGAGGAAGCAGCACGTCACACCCCCTGCTCCTGATGCGCAGCGGCATGGGTCCGCCGCCTCGCCTCCCCCCGTGCCCGCGCTCATGGGGCCACGCTAGGCGCAGGCCCGGCGGCGCGCACGGCGGAGGCCCGGGCCGCGGACCTCCGCCTCATCCCTCGAAGGTTTCCGGCTGCTGGGCACCGGTCTCGCCCGGGAACAGGTCCTCGAAGGAAGGCGCGTCCGGCTCGGGTTCCGGCTCGACCGGCGAATTCGGCACGGTCGGTTCGGACCAGGTCGGGGTGGGGCAGCCCGGCGGGATCGACGGGCTCGGGGAGGCCGGGCCGGGAGTCGCGGTGTCCGGGTCGCCGGTCGGGCCCTCGTACGGCGGCATGGACGGGCAGTCGGTCGTGGAGGGGGCCGGGGAGTCGCTCTCCGGCGAGGTGGAACGGCCGGGGGTGGTCGAGCCGTCGGGGCGCACGGAGCCGCTGCGGTCGGGCGCGGGCGAGGTGCCGGGGACCGACGGGGGCGGTACCGGGACCGGCGAGCCGGTGAGTTCACAGGCGGCGGGGTGGCAGGGCGGGACGACGGTGGGATGCGTGTCGCGCTCGCCGCCGGTGCCCGTCTTCCGCTCGATCCAGGTGTTGTCGACGACGTTCACGATGACCAGGCTGTCGACGATCGTCGTGGTCGGCCTGATGACGACGACCCGGTCGGGGCGGAAGCCGCCCCAGGGCTGTCCGCGGTGCGCGGCGCCCTGGACGGCGACCGGCGAGCGCAGCGGGTTTCCGCAGGCGCAGCGGACCCGGGGCGCGCCGTACCGGTCGACGAGAACCGCCGTACCGGACTGGAGGACCGACTGGAAGGAGGTGGCGTTCCCGTCGCGGAAGCCGTGGCCGGTGACGCGGGTGTCGGCGCGCAGGACGACGGGGGTGAGGCCGCGCAGCCAGACGGCGAGGCGGGACTCGGGGATGCCCGCGGCCTCGGCGAAGGCGCGGGACTTGGCCTGGTCGGCGGAGAGGAAGGCGACCTGCTGCTCGACGTCGCAGCTTGCGACGGAGCGGGTGCCGCCGTAGAGGCCGGGGGTGGAACCGCTGACCTCGCGCATCACCTGGGCCGTGGCCGTGGCCGTCGAGGTGTCCGGCGCGGCGATGCTCGGGGCGGGCACGCCGGCGCCCCTCGCCGTGGAGGCGGTGAAGGGGTCGGGGCCCTGCGCGGCGACCGGCTGGAGGAAGACGTCCTGCGAGGCGGCCGCCGTCCCGGCGCCGCCGCGGTCGCCGTCCGACGAGCAGCCTCCGAGCACCAGCGCCGAGACCAGCGCGAGGAGTGCGGTGACGTGCGGCCGTCGCGGCCGGCGTATGGATGAGCGCACGTGGATCTCCCGCCTCTTTCCACCCCGGGACATTCCTTCATGTCTGTCGCACCGCGCGGTCGCCCGCAAGCGGAGCGGGCCCGACCGGAGGACGCCGACCGGCCACACACCAGAGGCACACTTGAACACGTTCAAGGAAAGCCCTACGCTCACCTCCGGAGGGTTTGAACACGTTCAACCTGGGGGTGGGCGGCATGTCGGTGCTGGTCGATCTCATCGTGATGCTCGGCATGTTCGCCATCGTCCCGATGGGCCTGGGGCTGCTCGACGGCCCCCGGCCGCGCGGACTGCGCCTGCTCCGCCGCGCCTGGCCGCTGCTCGCGGCTCCCGGCGCCCTCGCCCTGTGGCTCCCGCGCTCCCCCACCGCCGCCGTGCTCGCCTCGGTCTACGCACTGGCCACCGTCGCGCTGGCGCTCTGCGCCCCCGTCCGGCTCGCGGCGCTCCCCCGACGGGTGGCCGGCCCGCCGCTCCGCTCGCCCGCCCCTTCGGAGATCGCCGTGCTCACGGCGCTGGTGACCCCCTCGGTCGCGGGCGTCGCCCTCGTCGCCGAACGCGCGGGGCACCGGCTGTTCGGCTTCGACCTCGACATCCTGGCCCTGACCGTGCCCCACTTCCACTTCGCCGGCTTCGCCGCCGCCCTGGTGGCCGGCCTGGTCTGCCGTACGTCCGACGGACCCGCCACGCGCTTCGCCGCGCTCAGCGTCCCGCTCGGCACCCTGCTCGTGCTGGCCGGCTACTTCGTCGACGACTGGGCCGAGCTCGCCGGGGCGCTGGTCCTCACCGCCGGAATGTGGGCCGTCGCCCTGGAGACCTGGCGGGAGCTGCGCACCGGCGCCCGCGCCCCGGTCACCCGCGGCCTTCTCGCCGTCTCGGCCGTGGTGCTCGTGGCGACCATGCTGCTCGCCCTGAGCTGGGCTATCGGCGAGGCGACCGGCCTCCCCCACCCGAGCCTGACCTGGATGGCCGCCACCCACGGCCTCGGCAACGCCCTCGGTTTCGCGCTCTGCTCGCTGCTCGCCCTGCGTCGCCTGCGGGCGACCGCGCCGAAGAAGGAGACCGCTTCATGGCCCGCCTGATCCGCGACCTCGCCACGTCCACCGCTCCCGCGCCCCTGAACTACCGGGACGTAGGCGCCACCGGCCGGGACCGCCTCCCGGGCGGCTACCACCACCTCCATCACACGGTCCGCATAGGGCGGGGCCGCGACGCCTTCGAGACCGCCGGCGGCGCCGTCACCACCTGGCGGACGCACCGCGCCTCGGGCGCCCGGGTCCGCAGCGAGGCGGTCCGCGCCGAGCCCGGCGTCTTCGTCGAGGTCTCGGTGGGCGTCGGCCCGTTCCGGTTCTCCGCGCCCTGCGAGGTGATCTGGACGGCGTACGAGAAGGACCGCACCGGATTCGCCTACGGCACCCGCACCGGCCACCCCGAGAGCGGCGAGGAGTCCTTCGTCGTCGACCTGCACGACGACGGCTCGGTCTGGTTCACGGTCACCGCCTTCAGCCGCCCCGCCGCCTGGTACACCCACCTCGCGGGCCCCCTCGTCCCCGTACTCCAGCACGCCTACGCACGCCGCCTCGGCCGCACGCTCCAGCGCCTCGTCGCGGGATGACACCCGGGGTCACGCGCGGGGTTACGCTCCCTTTATAGGCATACGTTCCGACCCAGGAGGCGGCCGTGAGCCAGTACGACGAGTACAACTACAGCACCCCCTCGCAGGCCGAGGGCGAGCGCCTCGAAGAGGACATGGACACGCTGCAGCGGGACCACCGCCACCCCCTGACCGCCCGCACCACGCCGTCCCAGGCGGAGGGCCTGCGCTCACAGGACGAGGAGGAGAGGAAGGGCTGACCCCCCGGGCCGATACTGGAAGGGATGGAGTGGTTCACGGCACCGGACTACTGGCTGAGCCGGATCGTCTTCCAGCGGGGGCTCGCCGGGCTCTATCTCGTGGCCTTCCTCTCGGCCGCTCTCCAGTTCCGGGCCCTGATCGGCGAGCGCGGAATGCTCCCCGTACCGGAGTACCTGCGCCGGGTGGAGCCGCGTCAGACCCCCAGCCTCTTCCACTGGCACTACTCGGACCGCCTGTTCGCGGCGGTCTCCTGGAGCGGCGCGGCCGTGGCCCTCGCCCTGGTGGCGGGCGCGGGCGACGCCGTGCCGCTCGCCGTCTCGATGCTCCTGTGGGCGCTGCTCTGGGCGCTGTACCTCTCCATCGTCAACGTGGGCCAGACCTGGTACAGCTTCGGCTGGGAGTCGCTGCTCCTGGAGGCCGGTTTCCTCGCGGTCTTCCTCGGCAACGACGACACCGCGCCGCCCGTCCTGGTCCTGTGGCTGCTGCGCTGGCTGCTGTTCCGCGTCGAGTTCGGCGCGGGCCTCATCAAGATCCGCGGTGACGCCTGCTGGCGGAACCTGACCTGCCTGTACTTCCACCACGAGACCCAGCCGATGCCCGGCCCGCTCAGCTGGTTCTTCCACCATCTCCCCCGCCCCCTGCACCGGGTCGAGGTGGCCGCCAACCATGTCGTCCAGCTGCTGGTCCCGGTGCTGCTCTTCACCCCGCAGCCGGTGGCGACGGTGGCGGCCGGCCTGATGGTGGCGACCCAGCTGTGGCTGGTGCTCTCGGGCAACTTCGCCTGGCTGAACTGGCTGACGATCGTCCTCGCGCTCTCCGCCGTGGACGGCTCGCTCCTCGTCGGCGAACACCCGCAGCCCTCCCCGCCGGTCTGGTACGTGGTCGTGGTGGTCGCCGTGACCGCGCTGGTCCTCTTCCGCAGCTACCGGCCGGTCCGCAACCTGCTGTCGCGGCGGCAGGCGATGAACCGATCGTACGACCCGTTCCACCTGGTCAACACGTACGGAGCGTTCGGCACGGTCGGCCGGATCCGGGACGAGATCGTCATCGAGGGCACCTCCGACCCGCTGCGGAACGGGGAGGCGGAGTGGAAGGAGTACGGCTTCAAGGGGAAGCCGGGCGATCCGCGCCGGCTTCCGCGCCAGTTCGCCCCCTACCATCTGCGGCTCGACTGGCTGATGTGGTTCGCGGCGCTCTCCCCCGCGTACGCCCGCGACTGGTTCGGGCCGTTCGTCGAGCGGCTCCTCGACGGGGACCGGGACACCCTGCGGCTCCTGCGCCACAACCCGTTCCCGGACGCGCCGCCTGCCCGCATCAGGGCCCGCCTGTACCGCTACCGCTACACGACCTGGCGCGAGCTGCGGGAGACCGGGGCGTGGTGGCACCGCACGCTCGTGCGGGAGTATCTGCCGCCGGTCGAGCTGCGGACCGTGGCACGGCGCTGACGGCGCCGGGGCCCGGACATGCCTGTGCCCCCGGTCGCGGGGCGGCCGGGGGCACAGGGCGAAGCGACAGCTACGACTCAGTCGATGCCGGGCAGGATGTGCGGCTCCGCGAGGTCGTCCTCGTAGCCCGCCAGCCGGATCGGAGCCGCATGGGCCCACACGTCGAGGCTGCCCAGCTCACCGGAGCGGCGTGGCCGCTCCGGATGTTCCGCCGGTCGCTGTTCCTGCTTCGTCAGTTCTGGTGTCACCGCGCACTCCCTTGTGTCGCGTACCAATGAGGACATGGCCGTTTCGGTCGCGGTGGCGCCGTTCTTCGGGCGGGACCGCGGCCTTGGTGGCAGGCCAGTCCCCAGGCAAGCCGTGGGGGTTTTGTGAAACCCCGGTGGCCGACCGTGGACATCAGAGTAACCAAATGAGCGGCCGGGCGCTCTATGGGGCCCAGAAGTGTGACGCGATCGAGTGAATTTCGGACATCTGGGCGGTTTGCCGAGGCTTGGTTGCCGAAAGCGCTCCGCCCAGAGCCGATCACCAGTTGCCGGGCGCGTAGTCCTTGAGGAAGACGCCGTACAGGTCCTCGCCCGCCTCGCCGCGCACGACGGGGTCGTAGACGCGCGCGGCGCCGTCGACCAGGTCGAGCGGGGCGTGGAAGCCCTCCTCGGCCAGGCGGAGCTTGTCGAAGTGCGGACGCTCGTCGGTGATCCAACCGGTGTCGACCGAGGTCATGAGGATGCCGTCGCTCTGGAACATCTCCTGGGCGCTGGTCCGCGTCACCATGTTGATCGCGGCCTTGGCCGCGTTGGTGTTGGGATGCCCGGCGCCCTTGTAGCCACGGCCGAAGACGCCCTCCATCGCCGAGACGTTGACGACGTAGGCCCGTCCGCTGGACGCCTTCTCGGCGGCCTCGGCCATGACCTGCCGCAACTTGCTGATCAGGATGAACGGCGCCGTGTAGTTGCACAGCTGGGTCTCGAGCAGCTCCACCGGGGAGATCTGCTCGATGGTCTGCACCCAGGTGTTGGACTCGACGACGTCCGGCACCAGGCCCCCGGCGTCGATGGCGCTGCCGTCGCGGTGCCGCTCGACACTGGCGTTGCCGGCGACCAGCGCCAGGTCGGCGACCTGCTGCGCGTCCAGGCCGCTGACGCCGACGGGCAGCGCGGTCAGGCCGTCCACCGCGCCGGAGTTGAAGGCGCCGATCACATGGTGGGCGGGGAGCTCGCCGGCGGGCAGCGGGGCGCTCTCGCCCTCGACCAGGGCGCTGTAGGCGGAGGGCAGGCGGCGCACGGTCTGCGTCGCGTTGTTGATGAGGATGTCCAGTGGACCGTCCTCGGCGATCTGGTCGGCCAGGGCGACCGCCTGGGCGGGGTCGCGCAGGTCGATGCCGACGACCTCGAGACGGTGCATCCAGTCCGCCGAGTCCTCCATGGCCTTGAAGCGGCGGATGGCGTCCTTGGGGAACCGGGTCGTGATCGTGGTGTGGGCGCCGTCGCGCAGCAGCCGCAGCGCGATGTACATGCCGATCTTGGCCCGGCCGCCGGTGAGCAGCGCGCGCTTGCCCGCGAGGTCGGTGCGGGCGTCGCGCCGTGCCCGGTTCAGGGCCGCGCAGTCCTGGCAGAGCTGGTGGTAGAAGTAGTCGACCTCGACGTACCGCGTCTTGCAGGTGTAGCAGGAGCGGGGGCGCTGGAGTATCCCGGCGATCCGGCCCTCCTCGGTGACGGAGGAGGGCAGGATGCCCTCGGTCTCGTCGTCGATCCGCTGCGCGGAGCCGGTCGCGGTGGCCTCGGTGACCGCCTTGTCGTGCGCGGTCTTCGCGGCCCGGCGCTCCTGGCGGCGGCGCTGCTTGACCGTGCGGTAGATCCCGGCGGTGGCGCGCCGGACGGCGATCGCGTCGGGGTGGTCGACCTCCAGCTCGTCGAGCTCGTCGAGCACGCTCAGGCAGACGGCCAGGCGCTCGGGGTCGATGCCCGGCCCGTACTCCTGGGTTTCTTCGGTCACCGTCATGGCCTCTGTCGTTCCTCGATCGCTCGTACGCTCGCGCGCGCCCATGTCCTCAAAAGAGAAACTTTACGGAGCCGGGGGCCGTGTCTCCAAACCCGTGGCGGGAGCGTGGTCGAACACACAGTCGCCGCAGAGTCCGCCGCCGGGGCAGCGGTAGTAGAGGCAGCAACTGGTGCGCCGCAGGGCGGGCCCCTGGACGGTGCGGGCGAGGTCGGGGTGGTCGAGGAGCCCGGTCACGAGCTCGGCGGCGCGGCGGGCGACCTCGGGCCGGCTCTGCGCGCGGGCCCAGCGGGTCAGCTCGCGCAGAGCTCCGGCGAGCGCGGAGCCGGCGTTTCCCCACAGCAGCCGGGGCGAGATCCGCCCGTCGCGGCGCAGCGCGTCGTGGAGCGGGACGAGGTGGGCGAGCTGGACGGCCTCGCGGAGATCCTCCACGGTCGCGGGGCGGGTGTCCGTGCCCGCCCACCACAGGTCGTCGGGCGAGGTCAGGGCCCCGTCCCAGTACAGGTCCGCCGGGTCGAGGGCCGGGAACCTGCCGTGGAGGGCGGCCGGGCCGAGGGCGGTGGACCAGAGCCGGGCGGCGAGCCCGAGGTGGGCGACGGAGGCGGCGACCCGCCGCTCGGGGGCGCGCAGGCGGGCTCCCACGCGCTCGACGCGGGCCGAGAGGGGGCCGGTCTCCCCCGCGTACAGGCGCGCGAGCGGCAGATGCGCGCCGCCCGTCTCCGGGGCGGCCGTCCGCAGTGCGAAGAAGCCGCCGACCGTTGCGCTCTCGATGAGGTCCACCGTCACTGCCTCCTGGCATGGTCACCGGTCGCCGCGTGTCCGGCGTCGAACGCAGGGTCGCCCGGCGCGCGGTCGCCGGGCGCTTGTCGCCCGGTGCATCGTCGCCGGATGCGAGGGCCCGGCAAAACCCCGGTCGCGTTCTGGTCATGCATGGTCATCGTCGGTTCATGGATGGTCATCTTCGGGTCATGCTCGCTCCAAGTGAGCGTCCACGGCCGCCGATCACCGTAACGCTCGACCGCATGACACCTCCCACGCACCCCATCTCCTCCACCGCTCCCGGCCGTCGCGCGGTGCTCGCGCTGACCGCCGCGGCCGTGACGGCGGGCATCCCCGCCTCCGCCCGGGCCGCCACGCCCCCGGCCCCTCGCTCCCGCCCCGGCGGACCGTTCACCGCCGCCAAGGCATTGGCCGAACTCCGGGCCGGAAACGCGCGGTTCGCCGCCCTCCGGCAGATCCACCCGCACGAGGACGCCGCCCGGCGCGCCGCCGTGGCCGTCTCCCAGCACCCGTTCGCCCTCGTCCTCGGCTGCGTCGACTCCCGGGTGCCGCCCGAGCTCGTCTTCGACCAGGGGCTCGGGGATCTGCTGGCGATACGGTCGGCCGGGCAGGCCCTCGACGAGGCGGTGCTCGGCTCCATCCAGTTCGGCGTCGAGGAGCTGGACGTCCCGCTGGTCGTCGTCCTGGGGCACGAGCGGTGCGGAGCCGCGACCGCCGCCGTGGAGTACGTACGGACGGGCAAGCCCGTCCAGGGACACCTCGCCCGGATCGTGGAGGAGCTCGCCCCCGCGGCGCGCGCGGCGCGCGATCTGCCCGGCGACTGGGTGGAGAACACGGTGCGGGCCAATGTGGACCGGATCCGGCGGCGACTGGCTCGGGATGAGGCTTTCCACAAGGCCCGGATCGTCGGCGCCCGCTTCGACCTGGATACCGGAAAGGTCGCTTTCCACCCCTCCTGACCTGCGCTGGTGTACATCGCAAGGCGTACGTGACGGTCCCGTACTGCGACAGCAGTACGTCCGAAGGGGTTCCCAGGTACGACGACGTGAACGCCCGGAAGAGAGATCGTTGTATGTATGAGCCCCCTCCTGCTGTCCGTACTCCTGTCACTGGTCTCGGCGGTCGCCTACGCGGCCGCGGCGATCGTGCAGGAGCGGGTCGCGGCCGCCGCCGGCGGCCCGGCCTACGCACCACTGCGCAGCCCGGCCTGGTGGGGGTCCGTGCTGCTCAACGGTCTCGGCGCGGCGCTCCATGTCGCGGCGCTCGCCTACGGCCCGCTCAGTCTGGTCCAGCCGCTGGGCGCCCTCACGATCGTCTTCGCCCTGCCCATGGCGGCCCTCTTCGTGGGCCGCCGGGCCGGCCACACGGCCTGGCGCGGCGCGCTCATGGCCACGGTCGGACTCGCCGGGCTGCTCAGCCTGACGGGCAGCGCCGATTCCCAGGCGCTGGACGGCGCCGAGCGCTGGCTGCTCGCCGCGGGGACCTTCGGTGTGGTGGGCGGGCTCTTCACCGCCGCCCACCTCCTGGGCCGCTCGGTGCTGCGCAGCATCGTGCTGGCGGCCGCTGCGGGTGTGTCGTTCGGCATCGCCTCGGTCTTCACCAAGACCGTGGCAGTCGAGTGGTCGCCGGACGCGCCGTTCGCCCAGTGGACGAGCCTGCTGGTCCTCTCCGCCCTGGCGGTGACCGGGCTGCTGCTCTCCCAGGCCTCCTACCGGGGCGCGGGGCTCGCGGCCCCGCTGGCCACGGTCACGGTCGTCAACCCGGTGGTCGCCGCCGCGGTGGGCCTCACGCTGTTCAGCGAGAGCTTCCGTTACGGCACGGCCGGCACCGTCGCCGCGCTGATCTGCGGCGCGGTGGCGGCGGGCGGTCTGATCCAGCTCACGACGGACCGGCTGACGGCGTCCGACGACTCGCTCTCGGTGTCAGAGAAACGGCTCGTGTCAGATCGCGACGCCCCGCGCCCTGAGGTAGGCCAGGGGGTCGATGTCGGACCCGTACCCGGGACCCGTGCGCACCTCGAAGTGGAGATGCGGTCCCGAGCTGTTGCCGGTCGATCCTGAACGGGCGATGCGCTGCCCGGCGCTGACCCGCTGGCCTTCACGGACGGTGAGCGCGGAGAGGTGCGCGTACTGGCTGTAGCGCCCGTCGTCGTGGCGGATGACGACCTCGTATCCGTACGCGCCGCCCCAGCCGGCGGAGACGACGCTGCCGGTGGCCACGGCCGTCACGGACGTGCCGGTGGGGACGGGGAAATCGACGCCGGTGTGGTACCCGCTGGACCACGAGGAGCCGGAGACGCGGTAGCGGGTGCCGATGGAACCGGAGACCGGGGCGCTGAAGCCGTCGGCCTGGGGCGCGGGCTTCGCGGCCGGTTTGGTGACGGGCCGGGCGGCGGGCTTGGTGACGGGTCTGGCGGCCGACTGACCGGCGGGCCTGGCGGCCGGCCGGGCCTGTGGGGCCACCGGAGGCTTGGTGATCCGCGGTGCCGGCTTGGCCGAAGTCGACCGGGTCGTGGGCGGCTTGGCCGTGGGCGCGGGCTTGGCCGTGGGCGGCTTGGCCGTGGGCGCCGGCTTGGCCTCCGGGGGTTTCGGCGTGGGCGGCCGGCCGGGGGCGGTGATCCGGAGGGTCAGCTTCTGGCCCGGGTGGATCAGGTCGGGGTCGCTGCCGACCACGGCGCGGTTCGCCTCGTACAGCCGCTGCCAGCCGCCCTTGACCCGCTCCTCCCTGGCGATCCGGGAGAGTGAGTCGCCGGGGGCGACCGTGTACATCTCGCGGATCGTCGGCACGGTGGTCGGGGTCGCCGCCGGGGGCTTGGCCGCAGCGGTGCTCTGGACCTGCTCCGCGCGCCGCGCCGTCGAGTCGCGCTGCGCCGGTACGGACGCGGGCCGTGCGTCCGCCCGCTCCGGCGCCTGTCCGAGTCCCGCCCGCGAGGAGCAGGTGGGCCAGGCTTCCGGGCCCTGCCCCTTGAGGACCTTCTCCGCGATGGCGATCTGCTGGTCCTTGGAGGCGAGGTCGGCGCGGGGCGCGTAGTGCGTGCCGCCGTACCGCTCCCAGGTGGACTGACTGAACTGCAGTCCGCCGAAATAGCCGTTGCCCGTGTTGATCCGCCAGTTGGAGGAGGACTCGCAGGCGGCGACCTTCTCCCAGACGTCGAGCGAGGCGGCCTGTGCCGCCCCCGCCCCGACCAGCGGTAACGCGATCCCGGCGCCGCCCGCCGTGACGGTGAGCGAGGCGCGGTTGATCCGGCTCGGCTGGTACCGGCGGTGTCGTCCCCGTACGGCCATGGGCCCCCCTCGTACGCGTCAGCGGAAGCGCATCGGCAGTCGCCCAAGGTAAGGGAAGGTCACAGGCCGTGACAAGAGCCGGGGCTAAACCCCAAGTCCCTTGTGTCACCTAGGGATCAGCTCCGCGCGGGCCCCGGTTCGGGCTGCGGTTCGGGTCCCGGTACGGGAGCGGGTCCCGGGGGCTCCGGAACCGGGTTCGGGGGCGGCACGGGAGGCGGTTCCGGCACCGGTGTCGGCGGTGACGGCACCGGCCCCGGTGGCGGGATCGGAGAGGGCGGTACCGGGTCGGGGTACGGGTGGGTCATGACGGGCCTCTCGGTCGACGGGGCCGTACGGCTCCAGGCTCTCCTGGAGCGTGTGCCCGCGCCCGCCGGGGCCATTCATCCGTGTCGGCGCACCGCCGTGGCCGCGGCGGCGAGGCCGAGGCGAGGGCTGGAGAGGACGGGCAGCGGGGTCGTGGTCCGCTCGGCGGCGTCCGCCATGGACGCCTGGGCGAGGACGACGACACCCCCGTCGGCGGGGATACGGTCCAAGGCCGCCGCGATCGTGTCGAGATAGCCGTCCCGGTCACCGGCCTCGAACCGCTCCCAGGCGCCGTCCACGACGAGCGTCGTGACGAACGAGGTCCTGTCCCCCGACTCCTCGCGGAGCAGGTCGAGCGTGGGCGCGAGGGTGGACTCCACCGTCGCCACCACCACGATCCGGTCCGATGCGACCGCCTCGGCGGCCATCGGCCGGTCCACCCGCAGGACGGGCACGCCCAGTTCGGCGGCGCTCCGTTCGGCGACGCCGCCGATGGTCGAGCAGGTGCAGAGCACGGCGCGGGCGCCGTCCGCGACGGCCTCGGCGAGGGCATCACGGACGGCGCCGGCCACGGCTTGCGGCCCCTCGACCCGGGCCCGTTCGAGCAGTTCCTCGACGACGAGGTGACGCAGGCCGAGTTCCGGGTGGTGCCGGTCGCGCAGCCCGTCGAACACGGGCACGTGAGCGGCGGAGGTGTGCAGCAGGGCGAGTGTCACCAGAGCTCCCGGTGGCCGTGCGATGCGTCTCGCTCGTTCGGTTCAGGCACCCGCCGGCACGGCGTGCGGGCTGCGCAGCGTGTCGCTCCCGGGGACCGGCGCGGAGGCGTCGGCCCCGAGCTCGATGATCCGGTTGTCCGCGTCCACGTGCACCACACGCGGCACGAGCGCGCGTGCCTCGGCGTCCTCGACCTGGGCGTAGCTGATGAGGATCACCAGATCGCCGGGGTGGACCAGATGGGCGGCCGCCCCGTTGATGCCGATCACCCCGGACCCCCGCTCGCCCTCTATGACGTAGGTCTCCAGCCGCGCGCCGTTGTCGATGTCGACGATGTGCACGAGCTCCCCGGGCAGCAGATCGGCCGCCTCCATGAGGTCGGCGTCGACGGTGACGGAGCCGACGTAGTGCAGATCGGCCTGGGTCACGGTGGCCCGGTGGATCTTGGACTTGAACATTGTCCGGAACATGAAGAAACTCCCGAAATGTCTGCTCCCTGCCTGCTTCCTGCAGGTCAAAGGCGGTCTTGGGAGGCTACATCGTTTCGCATGTGCGGTCAGCTGCTGTCCGGTGTTTCAGGACTCACACTGACCCGTTGCCGACCTTTCGGACGCCACGCCACTCGCACGAGCACGCGCGTCTTTGCGCTCGGCACGTTCTCCACACCAGGCAACAGCGAGTACCCGACCACCCATAGGGATACGCGATGCGATCGCCGAGTAGGCCAACGTCGGTGTCGGCCGTGCCCTTCCCCCCGGAGGGCACGGCCGACGGTCCGTTCCGTGCGCCGGTCAGTCCTCGGACCGCACGGACGTCAGCAGTTCGCGCAGTTCGGCAACCGCCTCGCGGAGGTGGCCGGCGAAGGCGTGCATCTGGTCGGCGACCGGCAGCGGGGTGCTCAGGTAGATGTTGAAGCGCTCGGGCAACAGCACGTACGCGACACCGATGCACCGGCTGCTCGTGGAGCCGAAGCCGAAGAACTGGATGTTGGCCGACGGCGCGGAGCTGGTGCTCAGGTAGTCGTCCCGCATCGTCAGCCAGCCCGGCGTTCGGTACACGGAGGGCTGCTCGTGCACCCCGAGCTCCGCCCCCCGGCGGCGCTGGATCAGCTCCAGCTCCCACAGGTGCTGCTCGGGCACCTGGCCGGCCTGGCTCTCCTTCGCACGCGCCACATGGGCGTCGGCGGCGGCACGGAAAGCGACGTGCCGAAGGTTGGTGTCCGTCGACGGGTCGTCCATCGCGGCGACGAACGCGAGCATCTCGGGGGTGACGACGCGCATCGCCTCCGTCCGCCCGTGCTGGTACTGCCGCGTCGCGATCGATTCGTACGTCGCACCGAGCCGGCCCTTCGCCCGCTGGTGGGCCAGCTGATAGGCGACCTGGACGAACGCGTCCGGCGAAACCCCCAGCGCCTTGGCCGCACTGCTGCCGAAGTCCTCGAAGGACACGGTGCTGGTCGCGGTGTTCCGCCCGTACGCGGCGAATGCGTCGGCGGCGGCGCGCACCTGCGTGCGCAGCGCGTCGTCGAGCGCGAACACGACCGGCTCCAGTACGGGCTGTCCCTGAGAGCGGGCCCCGGACCGGCGTGAGAACTCCTCGGCGGGGCTCGTGAGCAGGGCGTCGGTGAAGCTGAGGATGGTGGTGCCGTCCAGCTCGCAGTGCTCGACGTTGATGCCGGCGCGCCCGTCGGCGAAGACGACGAACGACACGGCCTTGTCGAACCACCGGTTGCCGCGGTCGCCGTACAGCAACTGGTCGCAGGCGTCCTGAGTGCTCTCCGGTGCGAAGTCCTCCAGACAGACGCAGAACAGTGCGGTCTCGACGGTGTCGAGCGCGTCGGCGTTACCTGGGTGGACGGCGACGAGAGAGGCCCGGGCTGCGGCCCATTCGGCACGAGCCATGGTGGTCAGGTGACCCACCGACGTGTCCTCGCCGGCTCGCTCGTCGCCCGCGTTCATCACCGCGCGAAGCCCCGCCTCGAGTTCGTCCAGGGCGTGCGGGACGCCGTCGGGACCGATGACGTCGAGCCGGAAGATCCGGCCACGGAAGAACACCACGATGTGAGGGGCGTCGGACGGACCAGGCCAGGCGTCGGTGTACGGGGCGCGGACGGTGTCCTGCTGTGCGCCGGGGATTCTGGTGGTGGAGAACAAGAACTTGTTCTGCACCATCGACTGGTGTGCTCCGCGCTGCACCACTGGCGCGATGAGCCCGTCGTCGAGCTGCCGCTTGTGGTCGAGGGCCCCCGCGATGAGCCCGGCCGCCCGCTCCACCTGAGGGCGGCCCGTGTCCCTGAACAAGAAGAAGAAGTTGGCGTTCAGAGCGATCCGGTCCCGGCGGCCCAGGTAGCGGTAGGGCCAGAAGGTGTCGAGCCAGCTGTGCACACCCTCCGTGGCGTCGTACTCCTCCAGCGCCGCGTGCAGGACCCGGCCGGGGCCACCGGGTCGGAGGAAGGCGGCCACCTCCGCCTCGGTCGCCGCCCGCTCGTCCGGCGTCAGCAGCGGCGCGCACCAGGCGAGGAATTTCTCGCAGCTGGCTTCCAGGGTGGGCAGCGGCACCCGCGGCAGGTCGGCCTCCCGGGCGAAGGTCGCGTTCACCACAGCATCCTGACTGGTCTTCAATTCTGCTCTCGATTCGGATCGTCGATACCTGGGGTGTCGTGCGGGCGGGAAAGATAGAGCTGTGCGTAGAGCCAGCCTTCCGTTTCGAGGCCCCTCGCATCCACTCCGGCGGCCGACATGCTCTCGAGCACGAGCGCCTGTTCCTGCGGGGAGGCGAAACGGCGCTGTTTGAACACCTCGTCGACGCGGATCGTGCGGTAGCCCAGTCCTCCCAGTGCCTGCTCCACGGGGTCGAAGGGGAACATTCGCAGCACGAAGTGCGCCATCCAGGGCCGCCGGGGGCCCTGCGCCTCGACGATCCGTACGAGTGTCCGCTCGGTGACGTAGCCGAGGCAGCCGGTCGAGATCACCAGGTCTGCCCCGGCGAGCTGGGCGCGCTGTCGCGGCGTGGGCTCGTTCGCCTCCAGGTCGGCGTGCACCGCGTCGTCGAGGAACCCGGCCTCGTGCGCGTAGGACAGTGCGTGATGGGAGGTGTCGAGGCCGGTGAAACGGATGCGCTGGGCGGGCTGGTGCGAGCGGGACAGCTTCCGGTCGCGGACGAGCAGGGCTTCGCGGCTCTTCCCGTCGAGGCCCTCGTCGTCGTAGCGGGCGTAGAGCTCGTCCATGGTCACGTCGTACTTGAGCAGTGCGGCGTTGATTCCGTACGAGCAGCCGATGTCCACGATGTGGGGCACGGTGACGTGCAGGGCCTCCCGGTACTCCTTCACGAGCTTCGCGAAGTAGGGCTTCGCCTGCTGTGGAACGCAGTAGCCGAGGGGGCGCAGCAGGCGGAAGTAGGCCCGGGGATCGGGCTGTGTGTAGATGTGGTCGAGCGTGACTTTCCCGGTCGCGTCGAAACGCACAGGGCTTACTCCTCGTCGATCGCAGAGTGGGGGGCGGCGGCTGTGCCGGTCGGTGGGTCGGTCAGTCCAGCAGCGCGTCGCCCCGGACGGCCCGGCCCTCGGCCGCCAGATGCTCGGGCAGTACGCGGCCGAAGAGCTGCCTGGTGCGGGCCACGCTGCCGACGACGCCGGGGCGCTCGCTGTAGGCGAAGATCGCAGAGTGGCGTGCGACGCCGCCCCGGACGGGGCTGACCCGGTGCAGCGAGTAGCGGCCCTTGAACAGCTGCAGGTCACCCGATTGCAGGGGGAGGCTGCGGACGAGTGCCCCGCCCCGGCCTTCGAGCACGGCCCGGACGTCGTCGAATCTCTCGTCGTGCGCGGACCGGATGCCCGGGCAGTATTCGAAGTCACCGCCGAACTCGGCCTGTTGGGTGAGCATGCTGACCGTGTACTCGTTGGTGTCGAAGTGCCAGGGGTGTTCCCTGTCCGGCGCCACGACGTTGAGGACGAGCCCGGAGAGCGGGTCCGCGAGTTCGTAGAGCTCAGGAAGTCCGAAGCACAGTGCGACGAAGCGGTGGAACAGTTCGTCGGAGTAGAGCCGGCTGATGACGGCGTCGTCGGGGATGCGGTCCCGGGCGACGAAGGCGTTGCCGCGCTCGAAGGTCTTCCGGCCCGGATGGTCGTCCGGCAGATCCGCGTCCACGGCGATGTTGTAGACGTTGACCGTTTCGGTGTCGAAGTGCGCCCGGGACGCGATGGTCGAGCACTCGCGGCTCAGCGTGTCGCGCAGTGACGGACGGATGAAGTCGGGCAGCACGGTGCAGCCGAGGGCGGACAGTTCACGCCGGGCACGGGACACCACTGCGCGGCCCTCGGCGCTGTCGAGTTCCGACAGGGGGTAGCGGGCGGTGTCGACGACCTGGTCCAGTGTTGCGGCTTCCAAAGAGCTCACTCGATCCTCTCCACGTGGCGGGCAGACCGTTCCGAGGTGTCCTGCCCCCACCTCGGCTCTTCAGTAACTGAACTGACTAGTAACTGAGTTGAAGCTCGCACATCGCCGCCGGATTGTCTGTGACACGCCCCACTGAACCCTGGGGTGTCATTGGGCGGAGCGCCGGTCCTCCCTCGACGCCGCGCCCTGCTCGCGCAGCCCCGGACGACGTCGTCGGCGCCTTGGGCCCCGGCGGCGTCGAGCGGCGTCACGTCGTCCCAGCCGACCCGGACGATGTCGGCTGCCGTGCTCGGGGAGCAGTCGGGCGGTGGACAGTCCTCCGCCATGGCAGGCCGCCCCAGAAGGCGCGGGTGATGTCCGCGGTGTGGGGGTTCGGCGGCGGAGAGGTACGCGCGGACCTGCCGGGCGCTGAGTCCGCACCATGCGCGGCAGCCACCGCCGGCACCATCAGCACCCGGACCGGCTGTCGCCACCGGCGCACCCGCGCGCCGGGCCAACCGCGTTGCACGGGCCCCGTAGCCGAATCGAGGCCGCACCCTCCACCGCATCGGCACGGCCCCCGATTCGTCGTCGATACGCCGTTGCAGCTCGCACATCGGGGCGAGCGCGCCCTCGTCGTGCAAGGTCAGCGCGTCGGTGACCCGCGCAGTGCCCTGCGGGGTGACGAAAGTCGTCTCCAGGACGTTCGTGCCGGGCAGATAGCGGCGTTCGCCGCGGTAGTGCACCGCCGGTTCGAGGAGGAACCGGCCGCCCCGGTCGGCGTCGAGCACGGCACCGAACACCGAGGGCGAGTCCAGATCCGGCAGTCCGAGCCAGTCCACCGACCCGTCGCGGGCGACCAGCGCCGCGGCGCGGCCATCGCCGATCACTGCGTAGTCGCGCAGCGGAACGTAGCCATCGCTCCGCGATACCACCGGGCGATGGTGATCGGCTCTGGGAGACGTTCACACGGCTTCACCACTCATCGGGCCCGCTCCATCGCTCTCGCACCCGGCTGAGAAGGATTCCAGGCGATCCGAGGAGGCCCGGCGCGGGCGGGTGGTTCCGTGAGGCTCCACCCGCCGGGTGGATTCAGTGCGCTCCGCGCCTGTTCACCGCTGCTGCTCGGTGTGGTAGCGCTGGGCGAGCCGGGCGAGCGCGACGGCGCCGAGGAGCAGTCCGAAGTCGCGCAGGGCGACGTCGTAGTGGCCCGGGATGGTCAGCAGGTTGACGATGATGCCGGCCAGCCAGCCGGCCACCAGCCAGCCCCCGAATCGGGGAGCCAGCGCCACGGTGACACCGGCCACGATCTCGATCGCACCCACCGCGTACATGGCCGCCTGGGCGCTGCCGGGAACGATGCCGTCGATCCACGGCGCGAGGTAGATGGGCCAGTCCACGAGCAGGTTGGTGAACTTGTCCAGCCCGAACACGATCGGCGCCACCGTGAAGCCGATACGCAGGATCACGAACGCCTGGTAGCCGGGGTCGGCCAGCGCCGCCCGCCGCCGGGAGGTGGCGCTGGTGCTTGTGGTTACGGAGGACATGTCCCTCTCCTTCTATCGGCAAGGTTCATTTCCTATAGAAGCCCCCTCTCGCTCTTTAGTCAATGGCCGTGGGTTTTACACTGGTGTTCGTGGACACCCCGAAGGAAGTGCGCGACCCCGACGTCTCCGCCATCGCCGCCCTCGACGAGCCGACCCGCAGGAGGCTGTACGACCACGTCGTGCGCCAGTCGAGCCCCGTCAGCCGGGACGAGGCAGCCGCCACCCTCGGACTGGCCCGGAAGACCGCCGCGTTCCACCTGGACCGGCTCGCCGACGAATCACTGCTCGACGTCATCTACGAGCGCCGCAGCGGACGCTCCGGCCCGGGCGCCGGAAGGCCGGCCAAGCTCTACCGCCGCTCGACGAAGCAGGTCGCCGTCAACCTGCCGGACCGCCGCTACGAGCTGGCCGGCCGGCTGCTCGCCCAAGCCGTGGAGGAATCCGACGCGACCGGTGAGCCAGTGCGCCAGGTGTTGCACCGCAAGGCCGAAGAACTCGGCACGCAACTGGGCGAACAGAGCAAGACGGACGTCTTCGAGCTGCTGGATCGGTACGGCTTCGAGCCACGCCGCGAGGACGATGCCATCGTTCTGGCCAACTGCCCCTTCCACGCGCTGGCCCAGGAACACACCCAGACGGTCTGCGGCATGAACCTCCACCTGCTGCGCGGTGTCCTCAGCGGTCTGGACGAGGCAGGACTCGAGGCATGCCTGGCACCCAGCCCCGGACGATGCTGCGTCCGACTGCGGCAGGCCGCCTGATCAGACCGAGAAGTCGGTCGGGCTGCCGTGCCGGCGGCCCATTCCGCCGCGGCCGAAACGGTCATCGGCGCGGCAGCCGGTTCCGGCCCACCTGCCACAGTCGGGCTTGACGTGACGACGGGGCCTACCGCGGACCCTGGGCCGGGCCTCCGGTCGACCCGAGCCCCTCGTCTTCGCGCCGGTCGAGAAGGATGACCGCCACATCGTCCGCCAGGCGGCCCTGAGTGTGGCGGACCAATGCCTGGCGCAGGCCCTCCAGGAACGCCTGCCGGGTGTGTTCCCGCATGGCCACCATGGCCTCGGGCAAGTCGAAGAAGGTGCTGTCCCGGTCGCGGGCCTCGATGACGCCGTCGGTGCACAACAGCAGCCGGTCCCCCGGTGCGAACGGATAGCTGTCCATCCGCCCGGGAGGACCGCTGATGAATTCCTCGAGACCCAACGGCGGCAAGGGGGCGGTGGGCATCAAGGACCGGACCGTGCCGTTGCGCAGCAGCAGCGGCGGCGGATGGCCTCGGTTGATCACCTCAACGTGGGGGTTGTCCGGGATCTGGGCGACGAGCGCGGTGACGAATCCCTCGAGAAGGGCGTCGTCACTGCCGGCCACGCCCGCGACCGCGGCGTCCCGCCGCAGGGCCGCTTCGCAGTGGTTGACGACCTCCACCAGGTCGTCCTCGTAGTGCACGGACTCCCGGAATGCGCTCAGCACGACCGCGGCGGCCCGTACGGCGGGCAGTCCCTTGCCCCGGACATCCCCGACGATCATCCGGACCCCGTACCGGGTCTGGACCGCGTCGTACAGATCGCCGCCGATCTGCGCGCCCGTCTCAGCCGCCAGGTACATGCTGGCTGCCCTTACGGGGCCCAGCTGGGCCGGCACGGGCCGCAGCAGGACCTCCTGGGCGGCCGTGGCGATCCGGCGGACCTGGTTGAGCTCTTTCTCTCGGCGCGTGCGCGCGGTGCGGCTCATCATGAAGCTCGCCACCGAGACCAGGAACAGGGCGAGGAAGTTCGTGTAGACCTGCTGACCGCCCCAGGCATGGTTGTAGGTGGCGGTGGTCACGCTGACGCCGACGGCCACTCCCGTCGCCGCGAGCGTGCCCTTGGGACCCATCGTCACCGCTGCCAGAGCGGGTGTCGCCACCAGCAGGGGTCCGGTGTACACGACGTGCGCCGGCGTGAGCTCGACGAGGAGCACCAGCAGGGCGACCGCGAAGGGCAGGCACTCCGCGAGGGCGAAAAGGACCTGGTGGTGGCCGTCAGCTCCCGGTCCCGGGGGCGAGCGCAAAGGCGCTCTCATGAGTACAGCCTGCCTCGCCCGGACGCATGGCCGCCACTCCGGTTCACCGGTCCCGTGGGCGTCCGGTCGCTGCCGGAACCGGTGATCGCTCCTGCTCGGCGACCGTCGCTCCCCGCTGCCTACGACCCATAGAGGTTAGAAAATGGAGTATGAGCAACCTACTTGAACATTTCCGGCGTCGGCTGCTCGGCTGGACCACGAGCTCTTCCTCTCCCCCTCGGCGTCCTCGCTCAGGACACCACCAGGAGCGTCAGGAGCACCCCCCGCCCCCCAAGGGAAGGGCGCGGCGTCTGTCCTCCCTGCTGAGCGTGCGCAGCGTGGCCGGCGAGGTGTTCCTTGTGCAGCTGGCCGTCGTAGTCCTTCTCGTCGCCGCCGCGGTGGTGGCGCTCGTGGTGCAGGCCCGGAGCGCAGGCATGCTGGACGCCCGGCACCGTACGCTCGCCGCCGCCGGAACGTTCGCCGAATCTCCGGGAATCGTCGCGGCCCTGCGCAGCCCCCATCCGAGCGCGGTGCTACAGCCGAGCGCCGAGGCGGCCCGGAAGATCGCCGGGGTCGACGGCATCAACGTGTACTCGCTCGACGGGGTCACCCTCACCCACAGCGACCCGGAACAGATCGGGAAGCACGTCGTCGGCCCCTTCTCCAAGGCTGCGGCCGGCAAGTCCTTCACCGAGACGTTCGAGGGGTCCCTGGGGCGGTCCGTGGTCTCGGTGGTCCCCGTCAAGGACCCCTCCGGCTCCGTCATCGCCATCGTCTCCTCCCCGGTCACGGTCCAGAACGTCCAGAGCATGGTGAACCGGCAGCTGCCGGTCGTCCTCGGCAGCGCAGCCGCGGTGCTCGCCCTCTCCGCGGGCGGGACGGCTCTGGTGAGCCGTCGGCTGCTGCGCCGGACGCATGGCCTGGGACCGGCCGAGATGACGAGGATGTACGAGCACCACGACGCGGTGCTGCACGCGGTGCGGGAGGGCGTACTGATCGTCGGCGACGGCGGACGGCTGCTGCTGGCCAATGACGAGGCGCGGCGGCTGCTGGATCTGCCGGCGGACGCGGAAGGACGCCCCATTACGGACCTGGGTCTGGAGGAGGGGATCGCCGAGCCGATCGCATCGGGCCGTTCCGCGACCGACGAGCTGCACATGGCGGCCGATCGGCTGCTGGCGGTGAACGTCCGGCCCACCGCCCCCTACGGGCAGGCCGGGACCGTCGTCACGCTGCGGGACACCACCGAGCTGCGGGCACTCACGGGCAGGGCCGAGGTGGCCCGCGAGCGGCTGAAGTTGCTCTACGACGCGGGGATGCAGGTCGGAACGACGCTGAACGTGGAGCGCACCTCGGAGGAACTGGCGGAGGTGGCGGTCCCGCGGTTCGCCGACGTGGTCACGGTCGACCTCCTGGAACCGGTGCTGCGCGGCGAGGAGCCGCCCGAAGCGAGCACCGAGATGCGCCGCACCGCCGCCGTCGGCCTTCAGGGCGCCCACCCCCTCTACCCCGTCGGCAAGCTGATCCGGTTCGTTCCCACCAGTCCCATGGCCGCCGGGCTGGCCGGCGGCCACGGGGTCCTGGAGGCGGACCTGCGCGCCACCCGCGGCTGGCGGGCCCAGGACCCGGCCAACGCCGTGCGGATCCTGGAGCGCGGCATCCACTCCCTGATCGCCGTACCCCTGCGGGCCCGGGGTGTGGTGCTGGGGATGGCCGGCTACTGGCGGGGGCAGGACTCCCCGCCCTTCGACGAGGAGGACGTGTCCTTCGCCGAGGAGCTGACCGCCCGGGCGGCCCTGTCCGTCGACAATGCCCGCCGCTACACCCGCGAGCACACCATGGCCGTCACCCTGCAGCGCAGCCTGCTGCCCCGCGGCGTGCCGGAGCAGTCCGCCGTCGAGGTCGCACACCGCTATCTGGCCGCCCAGGCCGGGGTGGGCGGTGACTGGTTCGACGTCATCCCGCTGCCGGGCGCCCGGGTGGCCCTGGTGGTCGGCGACGTCGTCGGCCACGGCCTGCACGCCGCCGCCACCATGGGCCGCCTGCGCACCGCCGTGTACAACTTCTCCACCCTCGACCTGCCTCCGGACGAGCTCCTGAGCCACCTGGACGAGCTGGTCACCCACATCGACGCCGACGAGCAGGAATGGCAGGGGATCACCGGAGCCACCTGCCTGTGCGCCATCTACGATCCCGTCTCGGGGCAGGTAGCGGCCGCCACCGCCGGCCATCCGGGCCCCGCTCTGGTCCGTCCCGACGGCACCGTGTCCTTCCCCGAGGTGCCGGTCTCCCCGCCGCTGGGCCTGGGCGAGGGCCTGCCCATGGAGACCATGACGATCACCCTGCCCGAAGGCTCCCGGCTGGCACTGTTCACCGACGGGCTGATCGAGAGCCGCGACCGCGATCCGGACGCGGGCCTTGCAGCGCTACGCGCCGCTCTGGCCGGGCCCGGGCGCACCCCGGAGGAAACCTGCACCGTGGTGATCGACGCGATGCTGCCCACCAGGCCCAGCGACGACGTCGCGCTGCTGGTGGCGCGCACCCGCCGGCTGGACCCCGCGCGGATCGCCGAGTGGGACGTATCCCCCGACCCCGCGGCGGTGTCCCCAGTGCGCAACGCCTGCGCCCGCCGACTGGCGGACTGGGGCCTCGAGGACATCGCCTTCACCACGGAACTCATCCTCAGCGAACTGGTGACCAACGCCATCCGCTACGGCACCGAGCCCATCCGGGTGAGGCTGCTGTACGACCGCAGCCTGATCTGCGAGGTCTCCGACGGGTCCAGCACCTCCCCGCACCTGCGCCGGGCCGAGGCCACCGACGAGGGCGGCCGCGGCCTGTTCCTCGTCGCGCAGTTCGCCGAGCGCTGGGGCACCCGCTACACCGCTCGAGGCAAGATCATTTGGAGCGAGCAGGCCCTCCACGACGGGGCCGCACCGCCCGTGATGGATCTGGGGGATGCGTTCCTGGCCGACTGGGACGACGAGGCGTTCTGAGAACGCGCCGGTTCGGCAGCCGCAGGGAAGGCAGCTGGCACCACCGGCTGGATCTGCGCTGCCGAGGCCACCGAACGTACGCTGGTCTCGATCAGTACGCGACCGCCCGTTATGGAGCCTTTGTGCCCGCACCTCGTCTCCGGACAGCCGCCGTCGCCGTCTGCCTGGCCTTCGCGGCGGCGCCGCTCGGCGCCTGCGGAGAGACACCCACCGCCGCACCCAGAGCACCCTCGGTGGCCACCTCCGCCGCGGACGCGGGCGGCACGGCCGCACTGACCGCGGCGGCGAAGAAGGAGGGCTCGCTCAACACGATCGCGCTCCCGAGCGACTGGGCCAACTACGGCGCACTGATCGACGGCTTCGAGAAGAAGTACGGGATCAAGGTCTTGGTGGAGAACCCGGAAGGTACCAGCCAGGACGAGATCAACGCTCTGAAGGAGCGCAGGGGCGAAGGCCGCGCCCCCGACGTGATCGACGTGGGGAGCTCGTTCGCGCAGTCCGCGGCCCGGCAGGGTCTGCTCGCTCCGTACGAGGTCGCCCCGTACGACCAGATCCCCAAGGAACAGAAGGACCCGAAGGCCCGCTGGTACAACAACTACGGCGGCTACATCTCGATCGGCTGTGACGCCAAACGCGTCAAGACCTGCCCCTCGACCTTCGCTGATCTGCGCAAGCCCGAGTACAAGGGTCAGGTCACGCTCAACGGCGACCCCACCAAATCCGGTTCCGCCTTCGCCGGCGTGTATGCGGCGGCCCTGGCAAACGGGGGTTCCTTCGACGACATCCAGCCCGGTATCGACTTCTTCGCCGAGCTCAGCAGAAACGGCAACTTCATCCCCGTCGAATCCACCCCGGCCACGATCGCGAACGGCCGGACCCCGATCAGCATCGACTGGGACTTCCTCAACCTCGGATACGCCGACGAATTCCGCGAGAAGGGCGTGGACGTCGACTGGCGGACCGCCATCCCCTTCGACGGCAGCTTCGCCCAGTACTACGCGCACGCGGTGAACAAGGACGCCCCGCACCCCGCGGCGGCACGTCTGTGGCAGGAGTACGTCTTCAGCCCGGAAGGCCAGAACATCCGGCTCGGCGCCTATGCGCGCCCCGTCCTCATGGACGCCATGGAGAAGGACGGCACACTCGACAAGGCCGCCGCGGAGAAACTGCCGACGGTCGAGGGCACGCCGACGTTTCCGACAGAGGCACAGACAGAGAAGGCGAGAGAGACCGTCAACCGCGGCTGGGCCGAGGCAGTCCCAGGCTGAGGACCGGGGGCGGTCCTGGCCGGGCGTGCGCCCGCCCGTCCGGGCCTCACACCGGTGGCCACAGCACTCGCGGCTGCCGCCCGGCCCAAACTGCAGGCCATGCTCACCGTTTGGCGATGAGATCGAGGACCTCGGCGAGACGGCCCCTGACCGCCTCGCGGTGGTGTGCGTCCGGTGTCGACTCAGCGCTCGGCTCCGAGGCGGGCGGCGATCGCGTAGTCACGTCGCGTTCGCCCATGTCGGGTCGAGTGAGGATGCGGGCGACCGCCCCGCCCAGGCGGCCGTCCTCCAACTGGTCGAATACGTGACCGGCAGGAGCCGTCGGTCGCGCGGCTGCGATGTCCGGCATCCGCGCCGGCCCACCTCGGAGTGGCAACCGAACCGGCCCAGCGTGTCCGCGCCGTGCGCGACCCCATGGAGCCGGCCGAGCTTCTCGTCATGGCCGCGCAGATCCTTCTCCGCCCTCGCCTCATACGCAGGAGTAGCTGAAGGTGCCCTCGCCCTCGATCGGTGAGCCTGCGGGGCCCAGGACCTGGAGCCGGGCGGTACCCCGGAACAGGCCGGGGCCGCGGACCGTCCATTGGAGATGGACGGTGACCTTGTGGTCGCCGCGGCGGACTGTGTGGGTCAGCTCACCTGACTCCTGCCCGTCGCTGCGCAGCCAGCGGTAGGTGATCGGCCCGCCACTACCGTCGGTGGTCATGATGCCGATCAGGTCGGCTGTCTGGCCGCAGCTCAACCGCTGCGTGGGTGCTTTGACTTCGACCGTGGCGACAGTCGGGCCGGACGTCGGGCGCAGCAGCAGCCACAGCACGACGGCGAGCGCGGTCAGCACCGCGGCCGCCCCGAGCCGACCGGCTCGCCGTCGGCGAAGGCGACGGCGTCTGGGGACGGGCGCGGCAACCGGCCACACGGCGCGGAGGCCTTCCTGCTCGCCGCGGGGAACTCCGGGGCCGAAGCGCAGCAGAATGTCGCGGTCGCCGACTCCGGCGGGCGCCGGGGCAGGAAACGATCCGGGACGGCGATTCCTCTTGCCGAGGACGGTCGCCTGCTCGTCGGTGGCAGCGGCGGACCGCGAAGCCCGACCACGGCGGCCGAGGGCGGTGGCCTCAAGGTCGGTCCCCTCGGTGCCGGTAGCGGCGGGGTCGGTCGTGTCAAGGCTGGTCGCCTCGATGCCGGTCGCGGCGGGGCTGGTCATGGCGGGGCTGGTCGCCTCGATGCCGGTCGTGGCGGGGCTGGTCGTGGCGCCGTCCCCCGGCTCACGGTCCCCCGTCTCGCCGTGCTTCGCCTCCGGGCCAGGGGCCTCGGAGCCGGGCGTCACCGGGCCGGGCGCCTCGCGGTTCACAGCCGTGCGGCCCGTCGCCTCCGGCGCGGGCGCCTCTCCTCGGTCGCTCGCGTCGGCGCCCATCGCTCCCCGGCCCGCCGCCTTCGGGCCGACGGCCTCGGAGCCCGCCGCCCCGCCGCCCGTCACCTGCGGCCCGGTTGCGTCACGGCCCGGCGTGTCGCGGTGGGCCGGCGACACGGTGAGGTCGGTCAAGGCGGCGGCTGCCGCCGCGCGCAGCGCGGTCCGGCGCAGGAAGTCCGCGGGAAGTGCCGCGCGCCCCGAGACGAGGGTCGCGCGGGCGGCTCCGAGGCCGTCGGACTCGGCGGTGGAGGAGCAGCGGGCGAACAGGTCCGCTGCCTCGGTGCCGACCGCTGTCCAGGCGTTGCCGAGCCTACGGGCGAGAGCCGCCCACGCGGTGATGTCGTCGTGACACGCGGAGGCCGTCGGCGTGCCGGACAGTGCCATGCTCAGCGCCACCTCGGCGAGCAGGGCGGTGCCGTCCGGGGCGAGTACGACGTTGTCCGACGTGAGCGATCCGTGGGCGAGCCCCGCCGCGTGCAGGGCGAGCAGTGTCTGCGCGGTCTCGTTGAGGATGCTCGCCACGCTGCCCGCATCCGCCTGTGCACGGTTGGCGCTCAGGACATCGGCGACCGTGGAAGACGGCGGGCGGGCGACGATCAGCCACACGTCCCCGGCTTCCTCCACCAGGTCGACCGTGGCCGGCACACCCGGCAGCCGGAGCTTCGCCACGGCGACCACCGCGGCCGCAAGGCGTGATCGTGCATCCTCGGGAGCGAGCAGGGCGCGGTCGATCCGCAGCACGCCGAGCGGCGGATCGCCGGCGGGGCCGGGCAGCAGGGCGTGCCAGGTGCCGAACCGCCCGTCACGTGACCAGTCCGACAGAGCACGCCCGGCGACGGTAGCGGGCGTCGCCGATGTCGCAGATGCCGCAGGCGTCGTCATCGCGTTCTGTTCTCCTCGGTGGTCGCTGTCGCTCAGCACGGGGGCGCGTCCGCGGAGGCCGTCTGACGTCCGCTCGCGGACTGCGGGCTGCTGCTGACGGCGATGTTCCAGGTGCCTCTGCACGGGTGGTTCGAGAAGTCGCCCGTGAAGGTGACGGAGTACTCCGTGCCGCCCGACAGCCGCCGGCTCTGCGAACCGTGGGGTTCGGCGGGCGTGTTGGCGTAGTAGTCCGCGGTGAGCGTCAGAGTCCCGGTGCCCGTGGTACGGACGGTCACGTCGGCGATCAGCGTGCTGTTCGGTCCCCGGCGCAAGGAGGCGATGGCGATGGTGATCGTGCCCGGTGTCGGCGGTACGGGGGAACTCGCCGTCGGGGGCGGAGCGGGGGTCGAGGGGGCTGGTCCGGGTTTGCCGCCTGAGGGAGGGGTGGTGGTCACGGGGGGAGTGGTGCCCGTGGAGTTGTCGGTCGGGGAGGCGCTCGGCGAGGGGTCGGCCGAGGCGGTGCGGGACGGTGATCCGGTCGGTGTCGGCGTGGTCGCACTCGGCGAGGGGGCGAGGGATGAGGAAGGACCGGAAGGCGAGCCGGAGGCGAAAGTCGAGGACGGTACAGAAGTGGCGGTCGTCGTCGTTGTGTCGGGCGTACGGGCTGTCACGACCGTCACCCCTCCGGCGACCACCGCGAGCCCGGCCACCCCGACGGCCGCCTTCCAGATGTGGGGCTTGAGCCGCCCGAGTAGAGTCAGCGCCGGTGTGGCCTCGAAGACGGCCGACGTCGTCGCGAACGGGAACAACAAGGCCAGCAGGGTGGTGAGTTCGGCGACTCTGCGGCGTCCCCGCTCCTCCCAGTCCGCTCCGTACGCGTCGGTGGCGGTGCGTTCGAGGTCGGCGAGGAACGCGTCGATGCCGGGCCGCTCCGCCGGGTCCTTCGCCATGCCCCTGCGCACCAGGTCGCGTACCGGCTCGGGTACGTCGTCCACGGCCACGGGCGCTCGCAGGTGCTGGAGCCGCAGGGCCGTCACGTCGTCGCCGCGGAACGGCCGCCGGCCGGTGAGGCACTCGAAGAACACTGCTGCCGCGGCGTACACGTCGCTCGCGGGCCCCGCGGGCTCGCCGTCCCACTGCTCGGGAGCCATGTAGGCGGGCGTGCCGGCGGCCTCCGTCTCGCGGCCGGTACGTACGGCGATGCCGAAGTCGGCGAGCGTGCTCGAACCGTCGCTGCGGACCAGCACGTTCTCCGGCTTGTAGTCGCGGTGTACCACCCCGGCCGTGTGGGCCGCGCCGAGCCCGAGGAGCGAGCCCTTGAGCAGGACCAGAGCCGCCTCCGGGCCCGTGGCCCGGTGCGCGCGCAGCAGTTCGCGGAGGCTTACCCCGTCCACCGCCTCCATGACGATGGCGGCGCCCAGGCGGGCCTCCACATACTCGTACAGCCGCACCACGCACGGGTGCCGCAGTTCGCCGAGCAGCCGTGCTTCGGCGCGGAAGCGGGCCAGGAACTCCTGGTCGGAGTGGAGCCGCTCGCTCAGGTACTTGATCGCCACGGGTACGCGCGTCGCCTCGTGCCGCGCCAGTACGACGCGGCCCCCGGCACCTTCGCCGAGCGTGCGGACGGCGACGTAGCCGGGCACGGCCCAGCCGCCGTCACGGTACGGAGCATCCTGTACGTCCCTCATGCCGCCCCCTCCACGGCCGCGCCGTCAACCAACCGCGCCGGACGCCGTCCGCCCTCCGCGCGACGCCGCTTCACCACTCGTATCAGCCACCGGACCGGGGCCGCCCATACGGGGAACGCCACCAGGCCGACGACCACGGCCACGATCACCGAATCCCACGGCGCGTCCACCCGTCCCTGGAGCCATTCCCCGAGCCGGGAGCGCCAGGCCAGCAGGGCGAGTACGAGGAAGCCGTACGTACCGACGATCACCGCAAGGCCGTACGCGGCCATGCCCGCCTGACGCGCCGCGGGCCGACGGCCCGCCCGCAGGTCCTTCCAGAGCCCCTTGCGGAAGTAGGCGCTCGCCTCCTCACGCAGGCGTGGCAAGCGCAGCGCGTCGGTCAGCGCCTGATAGCCGTCCAGCGGCATCAGCGGATTGAAGTTGTACAGGGTGTTCAGATACAGCCCGAAGGCCATGTGGAAGAGCGTGGCGGAGACCGGTCCGACCGGCAGGTACGCCGCGCCCACGGCGCACCAGCCCGCCAGGGCCGCGGTGGAGATCGGGCCCGACAGCGCCACCACGACCCGCGACCAGCGGGAACCGAACCACATGTCGCTCGTGTCCACGAACGCGAACGGCATCCCCATCATGATCATGAAGCCGCCGCGCCGGACCTTCCGGCCGTACGACTTCACCGCAAGCGCGTGTGCCAGCTCGTGCACCACCAGGGCCGAGATGTACCCGGCGGCCAGCGTCACCGGGCCCCAGACCCCGGCTCCGCCGAAGTCCAGCAGGTGCTGCCGCCCCTGCGCCACGCCGAAGAACGCCACGAGGCCGCCGACCACCGACAACCAGGTCAGCGTCACTCCCGTACGGGTGAAGAACCGCCAGCCGAAGCCGCCGTAGAGCCGGGTCACGGCGCCGTCGAGGCCGGGTACGGACACCTCCAGTTTGAGCAGGGCCCGGTACACCGCCCGCCAGAACCGGCGCCAGCCCTTGGTCTCCTCCTCGTCCTTCTGCCCCGGCAGACCGCGCAGGAGACCCGCTCCCGCGAATGCCGCGAGGGCGGCCTCGATCCGTGGCAGCGCCAGCTCACCGAAACGGTCGGCATAGGCGAACAGCAGGTCCCGTACGGTGGCGTCGCCGTCGATGGCGTTCCACAGGAACACCTCGCGCTCGTCCAGCTGAAGGTACACGCCGGTACGCGTGTTGCTCAGCACCGAATGCGGTTCGGCACCGCCGTCCGCGGGCACCTGCTTGAGCGCCCACCCGCTGCGGCGGCGCGGCCGCGCGGTGAGCGGGCCGGTCGCCTCCGGCACCTCCTCCTCGGGGACGGCGGCGGGCAGTTCGGTGAGCTGGGTGCCGACGACCATGGTGCGGGAGCCGATCCGGGCGTCGCGCGGCTGCTCGAACACCATGCGGACGTCGCCGACGGACAGCTCGACGCCGTCGGCGAGCCGCGTCGACCCTCCGTGCAGGTTCACTCCGGCGACGGCGATGCCGTTGAACGAGTCCAGGTCCTCGATCCGGAAGCCCGACCCGTCACGGACAACCCGGGCATGACGGCGCGACACACTGCCGTCGGACAGGACGACGTCGTTGTCGGCGCCCCGGCCGAGGGTGGTGACCTGACCGGTCAGCGGTACGAGGAGGGCGGGGTCGTCGACGCCGCGCAACTGGGGCGCGGCGAACGACGTCGGCGCCGCGCCGCGGCGGAGCGTGCCGCAGCGCAGGCAGTAGGGGAAGTCGCGCCGTACGTGGACGCGACAGGCGTGGCAGAGCATTCCGGTCGGTCCGCCGTCTCAGGAACCGGTGAGGAACGAACCGCCGGACCGGCCGCCGGGTGCGGCGTTGCCGGGTCCCGACGAGTGGAGGTGGCTGCCGAGGCGGTCGAAGCCCGAAGCGCCCGGACGGAACACTCCGCCACCCGTCCCGTCGGAGTCGGGGGCGGGGGTGTCCGCGTGACCGCCGCCGCGACCGCCCCCTTCACCGCCGTCGTCCCCACCGTCGCCGGGGGTGCTGGGGCCGTGGCCGGGTCGGCGCTCGTTCTCCTGGCTGCCGCCGCTGTTACCGCCGCTCCCGCCGGAGTCACCGCCACCACCGGTGTCGCCCCCACCGGTGTCGCCACCGCCGTTGCCTCCGCCCGAGTCACCTCCGCCGTTGCCCCCGCCACCGTTTCCGCCGTTGTTCCCGCCGCCGTTGCCGGAGTCGCCGCCGGGGGCGTTGGGGCCGTGGCCGGGCCGGCGCTCGTTCTCCTGGCTGCCGCCGCTGTTACCCCCGCTCCCCCCGGAGTCGCCACCACCACCGCTGTTGCCACCGCCGGAGTCACCTCCGCCGTTGCCTCCGCCCGAGTCACCTCCGCCGTTGCCCCCGCCACCGTTTCCGCCGTTGTTCCCGCCGCCGTGGCCGGGTCGGCGCTCGTTCTCCTGGCTGCCGCCGCTGTTGCCGCCGCTCCCGCCGGAGTCACCGCCACCACCGCTGTTGCCACCGCCGGAGTCACCTCCGCCGTTGCCACCGCCGCTGTTACCGCCGCTCCCGCCGGAGTCACCGCCTTCGCCGCGTTCATAGACGCCGCCGTGCCCGAAGCCATCGGGGCCGCCGCCTTCACCGCCAAAACCGCCTTCGGACCCGCCGCCGAATCCGCCGCCACCGCCGTGGCCGGGGCCGCCGATGCCGCCGAAGCCATCGCTGTCTCCGCCGCCGTGGCCCCCGAGACCCCCTCCCAGGCCACCTCCGAAGCCGCCTTCATCGCCGCCACCGAAGCCGCCGCCGAATCCGTCGCCACCGCCGTGGCCGGGGCCGCCGATGCCGCCGAAGCCATCGCTGTCTCCGCCGCCGTGGCCCCCGAAGCCACCTCCGAACCCGTCACCGTGGCCGTCGCCGAATCCTCCGCCGAAGTCACCGCCAGGGCCACCAAGGTCGCTGCCACCGTCACCGAAGCCACCCGGCCCGTCAACGCCCAGGCCGCCGGGACCGTGGTCGCCGAAACCCTCGGCGTCTCCGAAGTCCCCGAAGTCCCCGAAGTCGCCCGGGTTGCCGAAATCGCCCGCGCCGCCGAGGTCGCCGCCCGGGTTGCCGAGGTCGCCCAACAAGGAGCCCCCGTCACCGAAGGACGTGTTGCCGAGCGCATCACCGAGCAGACTGCGGAAGTCGTCCGTTGCGGCGTCGATGTCGCCGGTCAGGTCCCGGGCGTCGCCCGCGTCGGCCGTGTCCACGTGCGGCGCCGTGCTGTCGGCGGCCGCGGTATCCTGCGCCCCGGCGTCGACTACAGCGGGGTCGGGGGACACGTCGTGGTGCGCCAGGGCGTGTGCCGCGTTACCGAAGAAGAGCGACGACTTGGACAGCCGCGCGTCGAGGGTGGCCGGCCCGTCGGCCGTGCTGGAGTCCACGCGGAGCCGACGCAGCTCGGTGACCTGCTCGGGCGTCAGCCCGAGTCTTCGTGCCACCTCTTCGATGTCGCCATCGAGTTCGGCCGCGAAGGCGGGGTCGACCGCCAGGCGGGTCATGGCATCACGATAGGCGTTGTTGGTCATGGCCCCTCACGTTCTCCGTCGTCTGCGCACGCTGTGTTGATCCCGGCGGGAAAGTGGAGGGTCCCCCTGGTCGGCGGCATGGATGCCTTTCCGGCCATCCCAACCGATGCCTGCAGGACCCTTATAGGGGCGAATGCCCGACCCCCGCAAGGCCCGCGGTGCTCATCGACCAGGTGATCCAGTCCCTTCTGTCAGAGGTCAGCACCGCTTTCCGGACTTCGTGCGCCATGCAGACGCAAAGCGCTGGACACCTCGCCTGAGACGAGTTCCGGCCAAGGTGTACACGCGTGGCTCTCCGTGGTGTCCGTCACGTTTGCACAGGCAAGCAGAGTGACACCGGAGCCGGCGTCCGGTAAGGCCCGCGACGAGGGCGACGAGGAGGGCGGCGCGGCCGGTCCGCGGGGATCTGCCGCACCCCGCGCCCGGCCACGCGGGTTCGGTGCTGACTTTCGCCGTCCAGTTATGGGGATCCGCAGGTCTGGCCCCGATCGGATGAGTTGTCGTACCACTTGATGCGTCGGTCGGGGCCCACCGTCCCGTACGCCGGTGCCTCGAGCCAGCACTGCCTGGGATAGCACCAAGATCCGGACCATGCCTGGACCAGCTTGCCTGCCAGGAATACCGACCGTTCCGGGGGTGGGCGACCGGCCGGGCACGCACGGGCCGGGGCCCCGCCCGACCGTGCTGCGGCGTTCCGGGAGTTCACTTGGCCAGCCAGGCGAACGGGCTGCCCACAAGGTGGTACTGGAGCAGCATGCTCGCCATGGTGACCGCGGCCGCCGCGGTGACGGTGAACAGGATGCGGCCGGTGACGTTCCACCAACCGCGCAGCCAGGCCGCGATCGCCCCCGCCACCACACCCAGCGCCAACGGCACGAGTGCTGTACCCAGCGCCGTCACGGTGGACAGCAGGGGCGACCCCAACGGCACCATTTCCATCATCGCGTTGCTGTCCGAGACGACCACGGCGAGTGCCGCGGTGAACGCGACCGCGGTCAGCCCGGTCGCCGTGGCCGTAGCGCGAGCGGCTCGCGCTGCGGGAGGGTGCGGGGTCCGGCCCCTGAGCCGCCGTACCAGGGCGATTACGGGAAAGGCGATCACGGCGAGTACCAGCATGCCCGTACTGATTCCAAGCAATCCCAGGTGCAGAGCCGGAGACTGACGCCATGCCAGCTTCTCGTAGGCGGTCGAAGGCACCGCCGACGAGACGAGCACGCCGCCCTTGGCGAAGGCCAGCGTCGCGCGGCTTCCGCCGCGCTCCTGGAACAGGCCGTCGCCGAGCGCGAGCCAGCTCTGTTCGGGCTGGGCGGGGTCGAGGGAGAGTCCGGTGGTGCGCAGGCCGTTCTTGCCGTCCTTCCGGACGGTGACACGCGCGACCAGGCCCTCCACGGCCATGAGACTGGTGCGGCTGACCCGGGCCGGGCGGTAGGAGCCGATGTAGGAGTCGAGGGACGGATCCGTCGCGGCGTCGGGGGCGTCGGATGCGGGTTCGTCCGGGACGAGGGCGTCCACGATCCGGTTGATCAGGTCCTTGCCGTCCCAGGAGGCGCGTCCCTCCGTGCCGTCGCCGTTGAAGACGACGAACACGCCCACGTCGTGGCCGGGGACGAGCAGCAGGTTGGAGTGGAAGCCGGGGATGTCGCCGTCCTTGAACCACCCGGTGTGCCCGCCGCGTCGCCACTCCTCGAATCCGTATCCCAGGCCGGGCATGCGGGGATCCTGCCGGTAGTGCACACGCTGCATGAGGCGGTTCGCCTCTGTGTCGTCGGTGAGCTGCCCGGTCATCCAGCGGCCCATGTCGACGGCGGTGCTGACCGCCCCGGGCCCGGTCGGGCTCCACGCGCCGTACTGGCCCTCGTCCTGCGTCCAGCCGGACGTACCGCTGGGTCGGTAGCCGCGGGCGAGGCCGGCGGCGATCGGGGCCGGCTGCGGCTGGGCGAACGTGGAACCCGTCATGCCCAGAGGCTTCAGAATGTGCTCGGCCACATAGTCGGGGAAGGACTGGCCGGAGACATCTGCGACGAGCTGGCCCGCGAGCGCGTAGCCGTAGTTGTCGTAGGCGGCGATCACGCCCGGGGCACGGACCCGGGGCGGGCGGCGCGTCACGAGGCTTTCGGCGAGCGGTTCGACGTCGCTCGCTCCGGTTCTGTTGCGGCCCACGAGGTCGCTGTCGAACCCCGCGGTGTGGGTGAGGAGCTGGTCCAGCGTGACGGGGTGTCCGGGGTACGTGTCGGGGACGGTGAGCGCACGGAGGTGGTCGTTGACGTCTGCCTTCGGGTCGACCTCCCCCTCGGCGACGACCTGGGAGGCGGCCTGCGCCGTGAACAGCTTGGCGAGTGAGCCGAGGAAGAAGCCGGTGTGCTGCGGGTCGACCGGCGTCCGGGAGCGGACGTCGGCGACGCCGTAGCCCTTGGCCAGGACGGTCCGGCCGCCGGCCACGACGGTGACGGCTGCGCCGGGGATGCGGTCGTGCTCCAGGTAGTCGGCAACGGCGGAGTCGACGAGGGAGTCGAGACGGGGCGGAGCGGCAGCGTGAGCGGGGACCGCGACGGAGAGCAGCGCGGCGGAGGTGATCGTGATCGTGGCGGCCATCGTGGTGAGGGTCCGTGTCGAGGTCGTACGCATACGTCGACGATCTCGTCCGGGGACCGGTCGGCGGCAGTGTGAGGCGCATCGGCCGATGTGTATTTCACATGGGTGGGGCGGGTACGGCGCACGAGCGTGCGTCTAACGTGACCTCATGAACGTGTGGGGCTGGGCGTTTCGGCGCGGGCGGAGAATCGGGGCCGGAGGCACCGAGCCCGGAATCGGGGAGGCCGCCGGCCCGCCGGGCGAGCCGGCCGGTGGCCCGGCCCGGGAGGAGCACGGCCTGGGATCCGGACCTTTCACCGATACCGATGCCGACGCCGGTCCGACGCCGGCGGTCGTATCGGTGATCCTCGTCGTCGTCATTCTCGGCTTCTCCTTCGAGCCCGGCGTCGTCCTGCCACGCCCGGCCGCCGTACCGATGCTGCTGCTCCAGCTGGCCACCTGCCTGCCGTCGACGCGGCGGCTGCGCGGGGCCTGGACCCTCGCCGCGCAGATCCTCCTCACACCCTGGTCCGGGCTGCCCGGATTCCTCGGCGCCTCCGTGCTGCTGGTCGTCGAACGGCACGCCCGATGGGCTCTGTTCACGGTCGTCGTGCTGGCGGCGGGGCCGCTCGCACCCGGCGACGGCAGTATCCATTCCGTCCTCAACGGCATCGGCAACGCCCTCGCCCACGGATTGATCATCTATGCGCTGACCCGGCTGACCGACCTCTACACCGAACTCCACGTCACCCGTGGTGCACTGGCGGAGGCCCTGGTCACAGCCGAGCGGGAGCGCGCCGGCCGCAACCTGGACGCGGCGCTGGGAACGGCCCTGGCGGAGATCACCCGGCTGGCCGGGCAGGGTACGCGGGCGGCGCGGGAACTCGTGACGGTCGCGCGGGCGGCGACGGAGCGCGTGCGCACCGCTCCGCCGGTGCAGTCGGCCGACGTGGCTGACATCCCTCGGGGTGCCCTGGCACCCCGGCTCGTGTGGCCCATCGTGGTCGCCACCCACGTCGAGTACCTGATCGTGGGCACTGCGTTCCTGCTCGGTACCGGGGTGCCGGGCGGGCGGGTCCTCGTGTACGCGGCCGCGTTGGGGGTTGTGGTCGGACTGCAGGCGTACCACTCCCTCCCGCGTCCGCCGGGTGTGCGTCCCCCGTACGTCGCGTGGACACTGGGCGTGCAGCTCACCATCGCCCTGGGCATGCTGGCCGCTCCGGACGGGCCGTACCCTCAACTGGTGGGTTTCGCGGCCGCCTCGGTGCTGATCGTCCTTCCCGGGCGTACCGCCCGGCCGGCGGCCGGGGCGCTGATCGCACTGGCAGCGATCGCCATGCTGCTGGGGCCGGACGGGCCCGGGGCTCGTGGCACCGTTCTCCTCCTGCTGGACATCGTGGTGATCGCTTCCGTCTTCTACGGCCTTGCCCTGCTCACCGGCCTTGTCCACCAGGTGCGGGAGGCCCGCGGAGCACTGGCAGCGCTGGCCGTGGCGCGGGAGCGCCGCCGCATCGCCCGGGACGTCCACGACCTCCTGGGCTACGGGCTGTCGGCGATTGCCCTGAAAGGCGAGCTGGCGGTCCACGACCCTGACCGGGAGCGGGCCGATCGGCATCTCGTCGATGCGGCGGCGCTGGCGGACCGGGCTCTGGCGGACCTTCGGGCGATCCCGGGGGAAAGCCCGGACATCACTCTGGCCGAGGAAGTGGCCTCCGCCCGGAGGATACTGGCCGCCGCGGGCGTCGCCATGCAGGTACGGGGCGAGGCGGACGGGGCACGGGAGGCGCTGTTCGCCACGGTGTTGCGGGAGGCTGTCACGAACGTCCTGCGCCACGCGGCGGGAGCTCGCCGGTGCGAGGTGGATTTCGGCCCCGGGCTACTGCGGGTGGCGGACGACGGCCGTGCGGTTCCCCTGCCGCCACGAGGGGAAGGCGACCAAGCGGGTACCGGCGGCAACGGGCTGAGGAATCTTCGTGAGCGCGCGGCCGCACTCGGCGGGATCCTGGAGGCCGGGCCCGCCCCGGACGGCCGCGGCTATGTCCTGACCGTCCGTCTGGAATCCGCTCCCGTCTCCATCGTCGTATGACGCCGTGTCACCCCAACCAGCCGTGCTCCCGGGCGATCCGCACCGCGTCGAGCCGGTTGCGGGCATCGAGCTTGGTGACGGCCGCGCCAAGATAGTTTCGTACGGTGCCCTGCGAGAGGTGCAACTCGCGGGCGATCTCGTCGAGCTCGGCGCCAGTGGCGGCCAGCCGCAGCACGTCGGTTTCGCGTGGGGTGAGCGGGCTCTCCTTGGCAGTGAGCGCTGCGGCAGCCAATCGCGGATCGATGACGTGCTCCCCCGCGGCCACGCGGCGGATCGCGGCGGCAAGCTGAGCCGGCTGGGCGTCCTTGAGCATGAACCCGCCCACCCGGGCGGCGAGTGCCGACCTCAGTGCCTCGGGCCGGCCCAACGCAGTGAGGATCAGGATCCGGCAGTCGGGAAGCGCGGCCCCGAGGTCGCGGGCGGCAGAGAGTCCGTCGGCGCCGGGCATGTCCAGGTCGAGCACCGCGACGGTGGGGTGGTGGGCGAGGGCGGCGGAGACGACGGCATCCCCGCGGGCCACCTCGGCGACGACGTCCATGTCAGGCTCCAGACCCAGCAGGGCGGCCAGCGCCCCACGGATCATGTGCATGTCCTCGGCCAGCAAAATGCGGATCACAGTCCCTCCCCGGAAGATCGTAACGGCCGACGGCGGTAGGGCTCGGCCCACTGATCGTCGGCAATCCGTCCGGAGCGTGGTGGAGCCTGCCCGGCTTGGCGGGCCGCGGCAGCTGCCAGGCTCGGCCCCAGGCTCGGGCTCAGGGCCTGACGTGATCGTGGGCCGGTGCGCGGTGTAACGGCCGGACCTGATCGGGACCGATGCTGACCACTTGCTGACCTGGCCCGCGACAGCACGCCGCTGACCTGCGGAAACACCCAGATGTCAGTGTCCGCCCCCTGCCTGTTTCGCGCAGGTCAAGGGCGGTCTTCGGAGCCCACAGCGATTCGCATGTCGGGTCGGCCGCCCCCAGGTGTTGCAGACCTCACGCCGACCGATCGCCGACCGCCCTGACGCATCGCCAGATCGATGCGGCGCGGCTGCCCACGTCGATTGATCACACCATGCGCATCTCACATACATGCCGAATGTGATATTCATGCTGCACGATCCGTTGCGGGCGGCGCTCTCGGACACCACCTCTTCCCTTGCGCAGGCGAGTGGGTGGGTGCCGACCAGAGCGGCCGCGTCCGAGCGCACCGAAGACCCGGGTCTGCCGCCGCCGATGCCGGCCGTTCCCCTGATCGCCGCACCCGAGCCCGTCCCGCACGCCCCTTCACAACCCGGAGGTTCCGTGTCCCCTCAGCCACCCCCGCCGACGCCGGGATCGCCGCTCGACGCCCGGCAGCTGCAGCAGAGCGCGCGCCTGCGCGAACACGTGCACCGTGCCCAACGCGGATTCCTCGTCGCCAACGGCGTTCCCCTTGCCGCCGGGATCTCCTTGTCCTCCTTCACGGACGTCCCCGCAGTACCGGTGTTCGGACAGCTCACCGTCGGTCTGCTTTGGGGGCTGCTGCAATGCGGCCTCCTCGTCGCCACCGCATGGCGGTACGAGACGCGTTCCGCGCGCACGTGCGATCCGCTTGAGGAGTCCCTGACGTCCGGCCTCCCCGACGCCGCGACACTGACGTTCGGCGCCCATCGCATCAACGGACGGCGGGCGGTGGATCGATGACCCCCTACCTCCTGAGCTCGGACCAGGGGATCGCCGCCTCCATCGGTTCCGGCGCACGAGGCCCCGTGATCACGGCATTCCTCGTCTTCATCGGCCTGTCTCTGCTGTGGCTCATCACCCTCACCACGAAGGAAGACCATCCGGAGAAGCTCTACCTCGCCGGCCGATCCCTCTCGCCCCTCTTCAACGGGTTCGCCATGGCGGGCGAGCAGATATCCGTCATCACCCTGTTGACCGTCCCGGGCGCCATCGCCCTGTTCGGATACGACGGGTACACGGCCGCCATCGACGGCCTGATCACCCTCGGCGTCCTGCTGCTGCTCGCCCAGAAGATCCGCAACAGTGGCCGGTACACGTTGGGGGGCCTGTTCGGCCTGCGCGCGTCGGGCACGGCTCCTCGCATCGCCGCGGCCGTGGTGACGCTGATCGTCACCCTTCCCCTGATCACCATCCAACTGCGGGCGGCCGGTATCAGCGCCGCCTTTCTGATCGGCATGTCGGCCAGTCATGTCCAGGTGATCTGCACGGTGCTGATGGGGTGTCTCGTCGTGTGCTTCGCGGCGGTGGGCGATCTCCGGGGCACGAGCTTCATGCAGGTCGTGAAGGTACCCCTGACACTGCTGACGCTGGCAGTGGTCACGCTGCTGGCCCTCGGGAAGTTCGACTGGGACCCCGAAGCCCTGCTCACGGCCGCGGTGAACGACAGCGTGGCTCCGGACGACTATCTGAGCCCTGGACTCTGGGTCTTCTCGGCGGACCTGGAGCCGCTCAACGCTCTGAGCGGTCACGTGGTCGTCATCCTCGGTACGGCTGTGGCGCCTCAGCTGATCCTGCGTGTCGGCGCGTCCCGCACGGGGCGCTCGGCGCGCCGGTCCATGAGCATCGCCACGGGACTGGTCGGCGCCTTCGTCCTGCTGCTCACGACGACCGGCTTCGCCGCGGCGGCCGTGGTGGGCAGCGGCACCATCCGGTCCGTCGACGCCATGGGGCAAGCGTCACCGATCCTGCTGGCCGCCGGCGTGCTCCCCGACCACTCCACCGCGCGCAGCGCGCTCATCACCCTCGTGGCCTGTGTCGCCTTCCTCGCCGTGCTCACGACCGTGACCAGCGTGGCCTTCGCCGCCGCCGTCTCCTTCGCCCACGACGTGCTCGCTCCGCGGGCCGTACGAACCGGGCGTTCGGACACGAGCGCAGGCGAGGTGTGGGCGCTGCGTCCGGGCGTTGCCGTCCTGTGCCTGGCAGGCGTATCGCTGGCCGTCGCCACCCATCGGTATCCGGTCGAGTTCCTGGTCACCTTCGCCACATGCGTGGCCGCGACCTGTGTCTTCCCCGTGCTGCTCTACTCCTTCCTCTGGCGCGGATTCAACCGTCGAGGGCTCCTGTGGTCCGTCTACGGCGGGCTGCTGCTCTGTGTCGCGCTCACGGTCTTCTCTCCCACCGTCTCCGGGACCGCGTACGCGGTGTGGCCCGAGGCGGAGTTCAACTGGTATCCGCTGCAGAGCCCGGGCCTGGTGTCCGTACCGGCGGCCTTCTTCCTCGGGTGGCTCGGCAGCATCACCTCGTCGGAAGGTTCCGCACGCGATTTCCAGCACGTCGAGCACCGCGTCCTCACGGGACACGAGATCGGGGCCGGGGACCCCAAGTAGCCTTTGCGGACGGGTCGACGGCGGTGCGAGACCGCCCCCGCGACAAGGACCGCCGCCGTCGATCACTTGACGGCGGCGGCTCCGCGGCCTCCGCCTCAGACGCGCTCCCTGGGCTTCGCATGCTTCCCGACCGGGGGCTTTCGCAGGCTCGTGCCTTCCACATCGAGGTCGGGCAGGAGCCGGTCGAGCTCCTTCGGCAGCCACCAGGCGTACCGGCCGGCGAGCGCGAGCACGGCGGGCACGAGGGTGATACGGACGGCGAAGGCGTCGATCACCACACCCACCGCCAGGGCGAAGGCGATGGGCTTGATCAGGGCGTCGTCCAGGGGGACGAACCCCGCGAAGACCGTGAACATGATCAGCGCCGCGGCCGTGACGACCCGCACGCTGTGCCGTACCCCGTCGACCACCGACCGGCGCGCCCGGCCCGTGTGAACCCATTCCTCTCGTATGCCGGACACCAGGAACACCTCGTAGTCCATCGCGAGGCCGAACAGCACCCCGATCAGGATGATCGGCAGGAAGCTGACGACCGGTCCGGTGTGCGGGACGCCGATCAGGTCGGCGAGCCAGCCCCACTGGAAGACCGCGACCACGGCACCCAGCGAAGCGGCCACCGAGAGCAGGAACCCGAGAGCGGCCTTCACCGGAATGAGCAGTGAACGGAAGACGACGGTCAGCAGGACCAGGCTCAGCCCGACGACGATCAGCACGAAGGGCAGCAGCGAGTCGCCGAGCCGGTTGGACAGGTCGATGGTGACGGCGGTGGTACCGGTGACGGCGAGGGAGGTCTCGGTGGTCTTCTCGATGCCGGACGCCGCCTCCCGGATGTCCCGGACGAGCCGGTCGGTCCCGGTGCTTTCGGGGCTGCTCGCCGGGATGACCTGCACGACGGACTGCGCCGGGTCGCGGGTGGGCTCGGGCGGCAGTACCGCCGTGACCCCCTTCAGGCTCTGCAGCCGCTGCGCCACCTCGGGCCCGGCCTTGCCGCCGGACCCGTCGCGAGAGTCGACCAGGACCAGCAGGGGGCCGTTGAAGCCTGGTCCGAACTTGTCGCCGACGATGTCATAGGCGGTGCGCTCGGTGGAACCGGTCGGGGCCGAGCCGTTGTCGGGCAGGGCCAGGCGCAGGCCGGCGGCCGGCAGTGCCATCGCGGCGAGGACGCCCGTGACGACGAGGATGGTGATCAGGGGCTTCTTGACGGCCGTACGGATCCAGCGGGTGCCCACACCGGGCTTGCCGCTGTCCGCGTCGGCCGCCCGCCGGGCGGCGAGGCTGCCGGGCGAGGGGGCCAGGCGCGCTCCGGCGAAGCCCGCGAGCGCCGGTGTCAGGGTGATCGCGGCCAGGACGGCGATGAGCACCGCCCCCGCAGAGCCCAGACCCATGGTGGTCAGGAATGGAATGCCGATGACGCTCAGGGCGGCGAGCGCGATGATCACCGTGCTGCCGGCGAACACGACGGCGCTGCCGGCCGTTCCCACAGCCAGGGCGATGGACTCCTGCGGTTCGGCGCCCCGCGCGAGCTGCTGCCGGTGCCGGGCCAGGATGAACAGCACGTAGTCGATGCCTACGGCCAGGCCCAGCATGAGCGCGAGGGTGAGGGCGGTCGAGGAGACGCCCAGCAGCGGCGTCAGGGCGAGCAGTCCGGTCAGTCCCACGGCGACGCCGAGGAGGGCGGACGCCAGCGACATCCCGGCGGCGAGCAGCGAGCCGAAGGTCACGACGAGCACGATGACCGCGACGGCCACGCCGACGATCTCCGAGGGGCCGATATGGATGCCCGAGCTGGCGTAGACGGTGCCGCCGACCGAAGTCTCCAGCCCGTCACGCTCGGCGTCCTCGGCGATGTCCTCGATCGCCTCTACGGACGGGGCTTCGACGTCGACGTACTCGACCGGGTACAGCACTTGGACGATCGCCGTAGTCCCGTCCGGCGAGACGGCGCCGGAGGCGGCGGGCTCGATCACGGCGCTGACCTGCGGCGCCTTCTGAGCCGCCGCAGCGGCCTGCGCGAGAGCGGCACCGTACCGGGAATCAGTGATCCTCTGGCCCTCGGGTGCGGAGAACACGATCTGCGCGTTCGCGCCGACGACTTCGGGCAGCGTCTCGCGAAGGTGGTCCAGCGCCCGCTGCGACTCGGTCCCGGGCACGGAGAAGCGGTCGTCGGGACTGCCTCCGAAGACGCCGACGCAGGCGATGAGAGCGGCCATCACCGCCAGCCACACGCCGAGGACGAGCTTTCGGTACGTGTAGGCGCTATGGCCCAGCCGGTACAGCAGGACAGCCATGGGTGACTCCAGAGATGAGGAAGGGACGACGCGCAGGCGGGCAGCGATCACCGCTCATTCAAAACGCATCTGACATACAGACTGTATGTGATATTCATGCCGGGTGGAAATGCTGAGAGACAAGTACGCGGAGAACACTCGCCGGGCCCTGCTCGACACGGGCCTGCGCCTCTTCACCGAACGGGACTTCTCGGCCGTCTCGGCCGAGGAACTGGTGCGCACGGCCGGACTGACCCGCGGTGCGCTGTACCACCACTTCAACGGCAAGCCCGGCCTGTTCGAGGCCGTCTTCGAGGAACAGGAGCGCCAGGCCACCGAGCGCATCAGCACGGCGGTCGCCACCCTCACGGACCCGCTCGAACGCGCCGATCGAGCCGTCCGCGCACTCCTCGACGTCTGCACCGAGCCCACGTACCGGCACATCGTGCTCCAGCAGGGCCCCATCGCCCTGGGATGGCCGCGCTGGCGGGAGCTGGACCAGCGTCACCTCGGCGGTCTGCTCCTCGGCATCGTCGACGCGGCGCTGGCAGCCGGCCGGGTCCGGTCCTACCCGGCCGAGCTGATCGCCGGAGCGTTCTACGGCGCCCTCACCGAACTGGCGCTCACGATCGCGGAGTCCGACGACCCCGAACAGGCCCGGAGCCAGGCCGCGAACCTCGTCGCGGACCTCGTCGGCGGGTTGGCGACCGGCGGCGGCTCGGCCCCGGAGTGACGGCAGTGCACTCTGTCGCACCACCCGGCACGCCCCGGTGCACTCCTGCGTAGAGGGGGGATTAGCGGCCTCGGCACTGTTGAGGCATGCCAACCTTCTACGAATTCAGCGCCTCCCGGCTGATGCCGGTCCCCGTATCAGCTGTATGGGCGGTCGCCAGCAACCCGCGCCGCAACGCCGAGTGGTGCAACAACGTGCAGAGGGTGACCCGGGCCGACCACAGGCTGGAGGTCGGCCAGAGCTTCGAGGAGCGGAGCGTCGTGCTCGGCCCCTGGACGTCCATCACGACGTGGACGCTGCTCAGCAGCGACCACCACCGCGAGCGGACGTTCACGGGGAAGGGATTCCCCGGTGTCAGCGAGGTCCGTCCCTTCCTGCGGTTCCAGCCGATGCTCGACCCGTCCGGAGCGGAACACACCCACGTCACCTACGGGTCGTCGCTCGGGCTCCCCTTCAAGGGCTTCAACCGGATCGCGGCGCGCCTGCTGAAAGGCATGCTCGTCGCGGAGTTCACGACGTCCCTGGCCGGTCTGGAGCAGCTCGCCGCCCGCCAGGCCGTGGCCTCGAACAGGAGTGGAGACGCAGCATGACTGTCGACGGCATGGGGACAGCAGGGATCCGGCACTCGTCGTTCAGCGGATGGATCGATCGCCCCTCCGACCCCGCGCCGGCGTTGGAGGGCGTGGTCGACACCGACGTGGCGGTCGTCGGCGGCGGCTACCTCGGCATGGGCACCGCCTTGCGACTGGCCGAACGGGGCATCGACGTGGCCCTGCTGGATGCGCAGTTCTGCGGCTGGGGCGCGGCCTCACGCAACGCCGGATACCTGACGAACACCCTCGCCGGGGATGCCCGGATGCTGGCCGCCCTCCACCCGCGACGGCTGCGCAGGGCCATCCGGTTCGCCGATTCCTCGGTCGAGTTCTCGAACGGCCTGATCGAACGGCACGGGATCGAGTGCGACTACGAACGCACCGGCAACGTCATAGCCGCCGTGACCGAGGGGCAGCTGAAGCGGTCGCGGCACAACGCCGGGATTCTGGTCGACGCCGGGGCCGACGCCGAGTTCGTCGACGGCCGCGAGTTCGGGCTTCCGGACGCCTTCCTCGGCGGGATCTTCGAACGGGCGGGCGGACTGATCAATCCGGGCAAGTACGCTCGCGGTCTGCGCGACGCAGTGCTGATGTCAGGTGCCAAGGTCTTCGAGAACAGCCCGGTCGGATCGATCCGGCCCGGCCGCGCCGGCATCGTGGTCACCACGCCGAACGGGCGGATCCGGGCGGAGCGCGTCGTGATCGCCAACAACGCGCACTCCCGCGACCTCGCGATCGCCCCGCCCCGGATGACCGCACCGCTGTGGGTCTCCCTCGTCGAGACCGAACCCATCGCCCCCGAGCGCCTGCGGGCGACCGGCTGGACGAGCCGCGTCGGCATCTCCACCCACCATCTCGTCCTGGAGAGCTACCGCATCACCCCACGGAACACGATCCTCTTCGGCGTCCGCCGGCCGGAGGTCGCCCGTGGTGCCCTCGGCGCCCGCGAGGTCGATCCGCGCGTCACCGCCGACCTGGTGCGCGCCTTCCGGCAGCGCTTCCCCACCCTGAGCGACGTCGAACCGCGACGCGCGTGGGGCGGATGGATCGCGATGACCCCGTCCTGGCTGCCGGTGGTGGGCGAAGCCACCGACAACGTCTCCTACGCCATCGCCTGCAACGGACACGGCCTCGCCCAGGCGCCCTACCTCGGCGCCCTGCTCGCCGACCGACTCGCCGGTGACGCCCCCCACGAGGATCTGGAGACCCTGTGGCGCCGGCGACCGTGGTTCTCGCCCTCCCCCGCCTCCAGCGCCCTCGCGGTGCGTGCCGCCTGGGCGGTGGACAGGCTGTCGGACCGGCTCGGCCGCCGGGAGAGCCGATCCCCCGACGGGAGCGCTGATCCGCGCACTCCTCACCCCCGCCGGTCACCCTTCGCGTAGTTGTACGAGCATCAACGCGGCGGCGACACCGGGCGCGTTCTGGCCCAGCGGCAGCGGCAGCAGCTGATCGGCGCGGGCGAGGCGGCGTTCGACGGTGTTCCGGTGGGTGAACAGGCGCTCCGCGGTGCTCGACGCGTTGAACCGTTCGCTCACGTAGGCGAGCACCGTCTCGCGCAGCTGGCTGTCCGCTGTGGCGAGTTCCCCGAGTGTGTCGGTGACGAACTGCTCCGCCTGCGCCAGGTCGGCCGTCAGGACGGACACCAGCTGGATGTCCTCGTAGCGTGCGACGGCGCGTACGGAACCCAGGCGGGCCAGGACCCGCTGCGAGGCGGCGGCGTCGAGGTGGCTGCGACGAAACCCCTCCAGGTCCTTCCCCGGCCGCCCCAGCGTCACCCGTACGCCCGGCAGGTCGGCAAGCTCACGCTCGATGACCGCCACGGGCGGGGTACGGCCGGCGGGCATCCAGAGCCACAGGGCGGCCGTGCTCGCGACGAGCGTCAGCCGACGATGGGCACCGCAGGCTCGCATCACCCGTTCCGCCGCGGGCTCCAGACGGTGTGCCCGTTCGATGGTGTCGACCCACACGATCGCCGCGACGTGGTCGCCGGTCAGGGCGTACCCGAGCTGGGCCTCCGCCCGCGCGCGGCTGATCGGGGCACCTTCGAGCAGCAGCTGGACCGTCGCCTGACGTTCGGCCTGTACGCCGCGGGCGAGGTCCTGGCGTTCCTCGTCGATGTGGGCGGACAGCGCGCCGATCGAGTCGTCGACGTAGGTCGCTATCGAGTACGCCGACACCTCCAACAGGTCCCGCAGGTCGTCGCGGTCGTCCGTGGCCGCGAAACAGGCGTCGATCCACAGGCGCCACGCGGCCCGCTGCGCCGCCCGCCAGGAGCCGAGGTCGTTGATGTCCATGCCCCGCCGCACCAGATCGCGGGCGAAGACCAGGCTCTCCTGCTCGACCAGGGGCGGCACCCGCCGCCCCGGGCTGTGCATGTTCGCGGTGAGCCAGTGCACCACACTGGCCTTGTTCATGCGCCGGTCGCTCTCGGCGAGGACCGGATCGTCGACGATCGCCCGGTACCGGGTGCCTCTCTGCGAGGCCGCCAGCAGCTCGTCGACGATCCCGGGGGACGCCTGCAGGAGCCGCTCGGCGACAGTGCGCATCAGCGCACCCACCGCCTCCCGCGGCGGAGGCCACAGTTCCTCGGCCTCCGGTGCTCCTTCCGGAGCCGGTCCGGTCTCGTCCATATGTGCATGGTGCACCATCGCCCCCAGGCTCGGTGTCAGGCGGGCCCGGCCACGCCGGACGGCCCGGCGGGGCACCGATCGCAGGAGGCCTCGGTGCCCAACGCCGGGCCGCGGCGCCCGCGTTCGTACGCGTCCGGCCGGAGGTCCGCTACGTGCGCGCGATGTGGCCGGCGATCTCGGTGATCACGTGATCCGCCAGGGAGTCCGGAAGATGGTGGCCCATGCCCGGGACGACGACCAGCCTCGCACCCGCGACGGCCATGGCGGTGGCCTGGCCGCCCGTCGGATGGACCATGAGGTCACGGTCGCCGTGGATGACGAGGGCCGGGGCGCTGACACCGCCCAGCTGCGCCGTACGGTCTCCCGACGCCTGGATCGCCTGGATCTGGCGAGCGATGCCGGCAGCCCCGTCACCGGCTGTCCGATCCCAGGTGCTGACCGCGTGGGCGGCCTCGGCAACCTCGTCCGCCGGATAGCGCGCCCCGGCCAGGTGGGCGGTGAGCCGCAGGTGCGCCCGGACCGCCTGTGCCCGGGTGCGGGGCGGCGGGCTCGCCAGAAGCAGCTTGGTGGAAGCGGCCGGCCGGCCGACCTTGGGATCGCCGGTCGTCGAGTAGATCGAGACCAGTGACCTCGTGCTGTCGGGGAATCGCGCGGCGATCGACTGCGCGATCATGCCGCCCATCGACCTCCCCACCAGGTGGGCCGGCCCGACGCCCAGGTGCTCCAGCAGCAACGCACCGTCCGTGGCGAGGTCGGCCAGCGTGTACGCGTCGTCGCGGGGCCGTACGAGCAGCTGACGGAGGACGCTCGGCGGCGGGTCCGGGACGAACGTCGACCGGCCGCAGTCCCGGTTGTCCATGCGGATGACGAGGTGTCCGTGCGAGGCGAGGGTGCTCACGAATCGCGGCGACCACGCGGTGAGGTCCTCGCCGAGACCGCCGAGCAGCAGGACCGGCGGCGCACCGGCCTCGCCGTCGAGGCGGTAGCAGACCCGGGTGCCGTTCGGCAGCCGGATGAAACGATCGTGTGAAGGGGTGGTGGCTCTGCTCGTCGTGGACATCGACCCACCCCTCTACGCGCCGACGTGCGGGGCGGTCCGTGCCGGCTCCCGGAACGTCTGGTCGGCGCGAGAGCTGAACCGCAGGCTCTCGTCGAACAGCGGTCCCCGCAGCAGCCTGGCGTCCTCCGGGTAGGACAGCGCCATCTTCCAGGGCTGCTTCGTCCCCTGTCGCGGGGTGATGCCGCTGGAGCGCTGCGCGTATCCGGCGCTGATGTCCATGACGGGCCGCGTCTCCATGCCGGGCTCGGCCACGGCGACCGCGGTGTCGTGGCCGAACGCGTCCATGTGCTGGACCAGACTGCAGAAGTAGCGGCAGACGAGGCTGATCTTCAAGGTCCATGACGAGGTCGTGTATCCGACGGCCATGGCCCAGTTGGGAATCCCCGACATCAGCGTTCCGCGATAGGCGATCGCCTGCGAGGTGTCGATGGGTTCGCCGTCCTTGAAGAGGCTGATTCCTCCCAGCACGCGCATGTTCAGGCCGGTCGCGGTGACGATGACATCGGCCTCCAGCTCGCGGCCGGATTCCAGCAGGATTCCGTTCCCGGTGAAACGGACGATCTTGTCCGTGGCCACATCGGCATGGCCGTCCCTGATCGCCTTGAAGAAGTCCCCGTCCGGCGCCAGACACAGACGCTGGTCCCACGGCTTGTACGGAGGGTTGAAATGCGTGTCGACGTCGAAGCCCTCCGGGAGCGCCTTCTTGTTGACGTAGCGGATCAACGCCCGTCCCGCACGGGGGTACTTGCGGAGGCCGACCACGATCCCGCGGTCCATCCAGATGTTCTTGAAGCGGGTCAGGGCGTACCCCCGCTGTTCGCCGAAGAACCGGGTCAGCAGCAGCGCCAGGGAGTCCACCCGCGGAGCCGGCAGCACATAGGTGGGCGTGCGCTGCAGCATCGTCACGTGCGCGGCCGCGCCCGGGCCCGTCGCCATCGACGGGACGATCGTGATCGCCGTGGCTCCGCTGCCGATCACCACGACCTTCTTGCCCGCGTAGTCGTAGCCCTCGGGCCAGTGCTGCGGATGCAGGATGTCGCCGGTGAAGTCCTCACGGCCCTCGAAGTGGGGCGTGTACCCCTCGTCGTAGCGGTAGTAGCCGGTGCCGGCGAAGACCCAGTTCGTCTTGATCTCCTTGCGCGTCGGCTCCTCGCCCGCCGCGCCGTCGACCTCCACGGCCAGGGTCCACGCCGCATCCGCGGTGGACCAATGGGCGGAGACGACGCGGTGCCGGAGCCGGATCAGCCGGTCGAGCCGGTTCTCCTCGACGGTCTCGTGCAGGTAGTCCCGGATGAGGGGGGCGTCGGCGATGGCGGCCCTGTCCTTCCACGCCTTGAACTCGTATCCGAAGGTGTGCAGATCCGAGTCCGACCGGATGCCGGGATAACGGAACAGGTCCCACGTGCCCCCGATGTCGTCCCTGCCTTCGAGGACGAGCACCCTCTTGTGAGGGAAGGCCTCGGTCACATAGCGGGCGGCGCCGATGCCGGAGATTCCGGCACCGATGATCACGATGTCGAATTCCTCGGTCGTGCTCTTCGATTTCCTCATCAGATTTCACCCCTTGTTCGGCTCGCTTTCGCGATGTGGCCAACCTTGCCCGCGAGGATTCGGTGGCCACTACGCCGTCGTGCGCCAGCTTGCGGCCGCTGATGGTGCATCTTGCACACGTACCGCACGCCGGACCTCGTCGACGGCCCGCTCGGCCGCGCTCACCGCACCGTCGATGTAGCCCTGATTGAGGACAGCCGTCTCCGTACCGGCCCAATGGATCCGCCCGACCGGCCGCCGATCGGCGTCGGTGTACTGGGTGATCACGCCGGGAGGGCGGGAGCTCACGCATCCGCTGATCCAGGGCTCGTGCGTCCAGTCCTGTTCGAGGTACGCGGTGGGGCGGGCGGCCTCGGGGCCGAACAGGGTGGTCAGGTCGGCCAGGAACGCCGCCCGGCGGGCCTCCGGGTCGTCCAGGACCTCGTCCGTCCAGCGAAGGCCATAACCGGAGCCGGCCGTGCCGACGAAGGTGAGCAGGATGCCGACGCTGCCGTCGGGCGGCGAGTTGTCGACGACGTAGCTCGCGACCGGAAGATCGGTGACCGCCTGGCCGCTGAAGCCCCGCTCCCGCCAGAACGGCCTGTCGTAGACCGCGAATATCTTGCTCTCGGTCCCGTTGCACCACCGCCGCTGGAGCATGGCCCGGCGCGTGGGCAGATCGGGCGTGAAGCGGATGCGGTTGGCGTCGGACGGAGCCATGGCGACAATGACCCGGTCGGCTCGTACGTCGATCCGCTCGGACCTCACCAGGACGCCCTGGTCGCCCTGGTGGATCTCGGAGACCGGGGAGTCCAGGACGACCCGCCCTCCGAGCTGCTCGGCCATCCGGAGGGAGATCAGCTGGGTGCCGCCCACGACCCGGGATTCCTGGGCTCCGCCGGTGATGTTGACCAGATGGTCGATCCCGCCGCAGCCCGCGATGCGGGAGAGCTGGACAAGCAGCGACGTGCTGTGGAGGTCCTCCCCGTCGGTCACGGAGAACGCGAGGGTGAACAGCGAGCGGACCTCTTCGGTGAACGTGTTGGCGTCGAGCCAGTGGCCGAACGTGGTGTTGTCCCACTTGCGCGCGTTCTTGGCGGTCCACGGTGCATCCAGCGGTACCGACTTCGCCATGCGCTCGAGGCGCAGCTGCGCCTGGGCGTAGTCGGCGAGGACGACGGGGCTGAGGGGAGGGACCGTCCCGTTGTAGAGCTTGGTCTTCCCGTTGCGGAGATAGATCGACTTCCCTTCGACGTAGGTCTTGAAGATCTCGATGCCGAGCTCGTCCAGCAGGGCCAGGATGCGGTCCTGCCCCGGACCGACCCACTGCCCGCCGCCCTCGGTGATCACGCCGTCGCCGACGTCGAGGTTGACGGTGCGCCCGCCGACCCGGTCGTTCGCTTCGATGACGATCACTGAACGACCGGCCTGTGTCAGCCGACGGGCCGCGGTGAGACCCGAGACGCCGGCGCCGATGACGACGACGTCCGCGCTCTGCGGTGTGAGCGAGTAGTTCATGGTGTTTCCTCCCGAGGCTTTCGGTGATGCACTGTGCAGCCTGCTGCCCTTGGCGGCCGCCTCTCTACGCCGAACTGCTCCGGCTTGGAGGCGCGGGGTGTGCAGGCTGCACAGTGAGCCTGGGGAGAGGGGGATCTAGCCCTCGAGGGACGTCATCACGTGCTTGATGCGGGTGTAGTCCTCGAAGCCGTACGCCGAGAGGTCCTTGCCGTAGCCGGACTTCTTGTAGCCGCCGTGCGGCATCTCCGCCACCAGCGGGATGTGGGTGTTGATCCACACGCAGCCGAAGTCCAGCGCGCGCGACATCCGCATCGCGCGGGCGTGGTCCTTCGTCCAGACCGAGGAGGCGAGGGCGAACTCGACGCCGTTGGCCTTGCGGACGGCGTCGGCCTCGTCGGAGAAGGACTGGACGGTGATGACCGGGCCGAAGACCTCGTTCTGGACGATCTCGTCGTCCTGCTTGAGGCCGGAGACGACGGTCGGGGCGTAGAAGTAGCCCTTGTCGCCCACCTGGTGGCCGCCGGCCTCGACCTTGGCGTGGGCCGGGAGGCGGTCGATGAAGCCGGAGACCTGCTTCAGCTGGTTGGCGTTGTTCAGCGGGCCGTACACCACGTCCTCGTCGTCCGGCAGGCCGGTCCTGGTCGCGGCGGCGGCCCTGGCCAGGGCGGCGACGAACTCGTCGTGGATGGACTCGTGGACGAGGACGCGGGTGGCGGCGGTGCAGTCCTGGCCGGCGTTGGAGTAGCCGGCGAGGGCGATGTCCTCGACGGCCTTGGCGATGTCGGTGTCCTCGAAGACGACGGCCGGGGCCTTGCCGCCCAGCTCCAGGTGGACGCGCTTGACGTCCTTCGCCGCGGAGGCCGCGACCTGTATCCCGGCGCGGACCGAACCGGTGACGGAGGCCATCGCCGGAACGGCGTGCTCGACCATCATGCGGCCGGTCTCGCGGTCGCCGCAGATGACGTTGAGGACGCCCGGCGGGAGGATCTCGCCGATGATCCCGGCGAGCAGCACGGTGGAGTCCGGGGTGGTGTCGGACGGCTTGAGGACGACGGTGTTGCCCGCCGCGATGGCCGGGGCGAACTTCCACACGGCCATCATCATCGGGTAGTTCCACGGCGCGACCTGGGCGCAGACACCCACGGGCTCGCGGCGGACGATGGAGGTCATGCCCTCCATGTACTCGCCGGCCGAACGGCCCTCGAGCATCCGGGCGGCACCCGCGAAGAAGCGGATCTGGTCCACCATCGCGGGGATCTCGTCCGACGCGGCGAGGGCGAGCGGCTTTCCGGTGTTCCTGGACTCGACGGCCACGAGCTCCTCGGCATGCGCCTCGATCGCGTCGGCGATCTTCAGCAGGGCGAGCTGGCGCTGCGAGGGGGTGGCGTCACGCCATGTCTCGAACGCGGCAGCGGCGGCGGCCATGGCCGCGTCGACGTCGGTCTGGGCCGAGAGCGGCGCGGTGGCGTAGACCTCGCCCGTCGTCGGGTCGATGACGTCGACGGTGCGGCCGTCCACCGCATCGGTGAATGTGCCGTTGACGTAGTTGCGCAGGGTCTTGAGCTTGCTCACGGAATCGACTCCTTACAGTCGCGGCCGCGGTCGCCGCGTTCGACGACCGCGAATCGGGGGATCGTTGACCGGCACGAGGCATGGCGGGACCGGGCGGCGGCCGCCGGAGCGACTGCCGCCTCCCGATGAGGTCGTGTCAGGTTGTGGGTGAGAGGGGCCGGTGGACGCGAAACCGGTCCGGCTGCAGAGGAGGTGCCCCTGGTCTCAGGAGCCGTCGTGGACGCGCTGGGACGTTTCCCGAGGAATGGGCGGGGCAATGGACCACAGCACCTCGGCCTCCTCCGCGGCCGGGTTGTCCCAGGCATGCGCCGAGCGGGCGGAGAAGGTGTGGGAGTCCCCGGCCTCCAGCACGATCTCCTGGCCGTCGACGGCCAGGTGCAGGCTGCCGCGGACGACGACCACGAAGACGGTCTCCGAGTCCAGGGTGTAGGCGCCACCCGAACCGCCGCCCGGTTCGAGGACGGTGCGCATCACCTGGACGTGCCGCTCGGTCGCGGGCGTGAGGAGGTACTCGCGGATCCTCTCGCCGCCCATCTCCAGCGGAGCCCCCACGCCGCTGCGGACCACGGCCTCTTCCGGGTAGTCGAACAGCGAGCCGACCGAGATGTCGAGGGCTTCACAGACGCGCAGCAGGGTGGGCACCGAAATGGTGGTGCGGCCGCGCTCCACGAGGCTGAGGAAGCCTTTGGTGACCTCGGCGGAGCCCGCCACCGCCTGCAGCGTGAGGCCCCGTTGCTGCCGGAAGGCGCGCAGCTTGGGTCCGAGCCGGGACATGCGCGGGTCCGCGCCGTCCTGGTCGGGTTCCTGGGGCTGCGGGGTGGAGGGCATGACGCTGCCTCGCTTCCTGCTGACGGCCGGTGCCGGGCGCGATGGGGCGGTGGGTGCGCCGGTGGGGTCTTCCCACGAGCGAGTTTAGCGGTGTAAAACCAATCTAGGAAGTTTAGTGGTGCTAAACCACCGCCGGCTCCGGCCTGGCCCCCCGTCCCCCGCTCCCCGCCGTCCTCGCAACGGCCGAATCCTTGGAGTACGCCATGAGCACGCCCCTCAGCTCCGGACGCACCGTCCGCGCCGCGGTCTTCACCCGCCCGGGAGCACCCATCGAGATCACTGACGTCCAACTGGCCGCCCCTGGCCCCGGAGAGGTCGAAGTGGCCGTCACCGCCGCCGGTGTCTGCCACTCCGACCTGCACGTCCTCAAGGGCGAATGGGAGGTTCCGGCGCCCGTCGTACTCGGCCACGAGGGCTCCGGCGTCGTCACCGCCCTGGGCGAGGGCGTGACCGGCCTGGAGATCGGCGACCACGTCGTGCTCTCGTGGGTCCCCAGCTGCGGAGCATGCCGCCAGTGCCGCCTCGGCCGCCCGTGGCAGTGCGAACCCGTCGCCTCCGTCATCGCCTCCGACGGCGTCCTGTTCGACGGCACCAGCCGCTGGAGCCGCGACGGCGGGACCGTCCACCACTACCTGGGCGTCTCGTCCTTCGCCGAGCGGGTCGTGGTCCCGGCTTCCGGCGCCGTACGGATCCGGCCGGACGCGCCACTGGACGTCGTCGCCCTGGTCGGCTGCGCGGTCGCCACCGGCGTCGGCGCCGTCCGTAACACCGCCGCGGTCGAGGAGGGCGCCACCGTCGCCGTGATCGGCTGCGGTGGAGTGGGCCTGTCCTGCGTCCAGGGCGCCCGCCTGGCAGGCGCCTCCCGCATCGTCGCCGTCGACATCGACACCGCGAAGCTGGATGCCGCACGCCATCTGGGCGCCACCGACACCGTCGACTCCTCACAGGTGGATGCCGTCCACGCGCTGAAGGCCGCCGTGCCCGAAGGCCTTGACTACGTCTTCGACGCCATCGGCAAGATCGCCACCACCGAGCAGGCCATCGCCGCGCTCGGCCAGGGCGGGGCCGCCGTCATCGTCGGCCTGCCGCCGACCGGCTCCACTGCCCGGTTCGACCCCCTGGCCCTGGCGGAGGCCAACCAGCGCGTCCTCGGCTCCAACTACGGATCCGTGGACCCCCAACGGGACATCCCCCGCCTGGTCGACCTCTACATGGACGGTCTCCTCGACCTGGACTCCATGATCTCGGCGCGCCGCCCACTCGACGAGGTCCAGGCCGCACTCGACGACCTCGCCGCCGGCCGCGCCCTGCGCACCCTGCTCACCACCACCGCCGGACAGCCCGCTTGACCCCTGTGTCACCGCTACGGCCCTCGCGACGACGTCGGCCGACCAGGCCGACGGGAACGAACACGAAGCAGGACGTGGACGACTGCGGACGGGCGTCACCCGTTCGTACGACGGGGCAGGCGCTCGTCCGACCCCGCCGACAGACTGCAGGCAAGCGCCCGTGCCGTGACGCGGCCACGAAGGGGCAGGGAGCGGCATCCACTCGCAAGGGGCTGAGTCATGTCCGACACGTTCCGTGGTGTGATCGACCTCGACGCGACTCGCTGCCCGAGCGGGCCCTCTACCGGCAGCCGAAGGCGCCGGAGGGGTCCCCCGACGTCGTGTACACCGCCCTGGAGGACGTCGGGTTCGGAGCGATGAGCTGCTACGGCGGGCAGATCGAGACGCCGAACGTCGACCGGATCGCCGCGAACGGCCTCCGTCACTCCGGCGTGGGCAAGGACGGTGGCGACGCCGTCACCGCCGAGGCCATGCTCGCCCGCGAGCAGGCGTAGGCAGGGCCGGCACTTCGGCTGCGACATGGGCGGGTGACGATTTCAGTGCCTGATGACCCCCTCTTCACGCTGGACGTCCACGGCCAGGTCGTGGAGTGGAGCAAAGAAGCGGAGCACCGCTTCCGCCGCCCGGCGGCGGAGGTCCTGGGGCAGGGCGTGTTCGACCTCCTCGGCTCCGAGGGCTCCGGGCGGCCGTGGACGATCACGCCGCTCACGGAACGGAGCCCCGAACGCGGCTGGGCGGTCCGGGCCGAGGACGAAGGAATGCCGGGCCTGAGCGAGGCGATCCTGGACGCCGTTTTCACCCAGGCGGACATCGGCCTGCACATCCTGGACCCGCAGCTGCGGGTCCTGCGGATCAACCCGGTGGCCATCGGCATGCGCGGTGTCCCCCAGGAGAGAGTCATCGGCCTGCCGGCGGTCGAGGCGTACGCGCCGTTGGGGATCCACCTCGACGAGTCCCTGCTGCACGAGGTGCTCGTCACGGGGAGACCGGTCCGCGACATCCTCCTGAGCAGCAGGCCGTTCGCGGACCCCGAACGCGAGCACATCGTCTCGATGTCTGTCCACCGCCTCAGCGACCAGGCGGAACGGGCTCTGGGGCTGGTGGCGACCACGGTCGACGTGACGGACCGGGAGCGCGCACAGGCCCGACTACGCCTCCTGCACAAGGCCCGGGAACGGATCGGGACCAGTCTCGACGTGGAGCGCACGGCCGGCGAACTGGTCGACGTCGCCGTACCGGACTTCGCCGACAGCGCGGTGGTGGCGCTCACCGACGGGGTTCTGCAGGGCAAGGCGCCCGAACTGCTGTCCCGTGGCGGTGAGATCCTGCTGCGCTGCACCGCGGCGGGCAGCTCCCACCACGACTGCCCTGTCCCACCGGCGGGTTCGATCCTGCTGCCCGGACTGTTCGGCGCACAGTTCCCCACCTCCCCCGTCATCCTGGCGCCCTCCGCGCCGAAGCGCCCCGGCCCTGCGGACAGTGTCGCCACCCCGCGACTGGTCGCGCCGCTGTCGGCGCGAGGCCAGATCTTCGGAATGGTCGCCTTCGAGCGGCGGCCCGGCGGCAGCCCCTTCACCGCCGGTGACGTGGACCTGGCGAAGGGCATCACCACGCGCACCGCCGTCCATCTGGAGAACGCTCTGCGCTTCACCCGCGAACACATCGTCATGACGGCTCTGCAGAGCTGGCCCCTCAGGCCGGAGCGGCAGACGCAGCGGGCCGCCGAGATCGCCCAACGGCACCGCGCGGCCGGCAGCGGGGGCGGATCCTGGTTCGACACGCTGCCGCTCCCGGGCGCGCGCGTGGCCCTGGTGGTGGGGCAGGTCGAGCACCCGGGGCTGAGTACCGTCGCCACGATGAGCCGAGTGCGGACCGCCGTGCACAGCCTCACCACCCTGGATCTCGACCCGCACGAACTGCTCGCGCGCTTGCAATCCACGGTTCTGCGACTCGCCCGGGAGCAGGGCGACGTGGAGAGGCTTCACGAGCCGACGGTCCACTGCACGTTCGCGGTCCACGACCCCGTCAGCGGACGATTCGACATCGCCCGGGCAGGCCGCTCACTCTTCGCGATCGTCCGTCCGGACGGCACTGTCGACACCAGCCCCGTGGACGAGGGACCTCTTCTCGGGGAGGAAGGCCCCCCGTTCGCCAGCGCCGGCCATGTCCTGCCGGAGGGGAGCACCATCTGCCTCGCCTCTCCCTCGCTGTCGGAGCAGGAGGGGCCCACCGTCGATCGGCTGGCCGCCGCCCTCGGCCACCCGGCCCGCAGCCCGGAGGACATGGCGGACGACGTGGAGGGGCTGCTCGCGCCCGACCGCGTCCTGCTCGTCGCCCGCACACGGCGGCTGCCCGCACGGGACGTATGGGAGTGCGATGTGGCGACGGAGTCCCAGGCGGTCAGCGACGCCAGAAAGCGGGCGGAGGCATGCCTACGCGCATGGGGGCTGGCGATCGACCCGTTCGCCGCCTCACTCGTCGTGAGCGAACTGGTCACCAACGCCGTCCGCTACGGGGCCGCCCCGATCACCCTGCGCCTCGTCCGGGGAGACTCGACACTGACCTGCGAAGTCGACGACAGCGCACTCACGGCACCACACCTGCGCCACGCCAGGGCGGTGGACGAGGGCGGCCGCGGACTCCACATCTGCGCGACGCTCGCGGAGAGCTGGGGCGTGCGTTACGGGGAGGAACACAAGACGGTCTGGGCCGAACTCCACGAACCGTCCGTCGAAATGACGGCGTCCCCGTCGCCGGACGAGACGGGAGACGTCGGTGGCTGAGCCGTCGATGACGCCGCCGGGGTGCATGAGCCGTCGATGACGCCGCCGGGGCGGGGGCGCGGTCGTACGACCGTCACCGCCCCGGCCGTCACACCCGGTGCCCTGGGTTCGGGCGAGCGCGGACCCGTCCGCGCCGTTGTCCGCCGGCGACGCCCAACTGGCGGCCGCCGCCGGCATGGCGCACGTCGCCGCCGTCGAGGACTGGCCGGCCAACGGCCTCCCGACCGAGTGACCAGCCTCCGGGCACGCACACGTCGCACGCGCACGATGCCGGGCGTGCCGTAGGAGGCGGGGATGCCGACGCGGTGAGCTCGGCATCGCCGGCCGCGGGGGAAGGGGCGGAGGGGTCGGCCGCTGCCGTGCCCGCCACGCCGATCACCAGGGGAACGGCGGCCGGGAACGGACCGCGGAGGCCGGGCCGCGCGGTCGCCGCCCGCTCGACGTCGCACCCGTCCCGTCCGGCAGGTGAGACCACGGGCGCCTTCCTTCGTCCCTTCCTCCAACGCCTCTCTCATTCGCGATGGAGAGTCGTACGGCTTTGTTGCAGATGCGAGCCCCATCGCCCTACCGTGTCGCACATGCAGTCCTACACCATCGGCCAGGCAGCGCGGCTGCTGGGCGTCAGCCCCGACACGGCGCGGCGCTGGGCGGACGCGGGCCGTGTCGCGACCCATCGCGACGAGAGCGGACGGCGTCTGATCGACGGCAAGTCGCTGGCCTCGTTCTCCGTGGCGATCGCCCACGGCGACGGCGACGACGACGCGTCCTACACCTCGGCGCGCAACGCGTTCCCGGGCATCGTCACCGCCATCAAGCTCGGCGACATCGCGGCCCAGGTCGAGATCCAGGCCGGACCGCACCGCCTCGTCTCCCTCCTCACCCGGGAGGCCGTGGAGGAGCTGGGGCTGGAAGTCGGCATGCAGGCCACCGCCCGCGTGAAGTCGACCAGCGTGCACATCGACCGCACCTGATCCCTCTCGCAGTACCGGGTGTCCGCGGCCGTCGGCGCGGCCGGCCCTTCCACCCGCACCTTCCCCTTCGTCCTCAAGGAGTTCAGACCCTCATGTCCCTCACCTTCACCAGACGCCGTGCCGCCGCTGCCGCCCTCACCGCCGCCCTTCTCGTCCCCCTCGCCGCCTGCGGCAACGACGACACCAAGAAGGACGCGGGCGGGTCCACGGCCTCCGGTTCCGCGGGCGCCGCGCCGAAGGCCGATCTGACGGTGCTCGCCGCGGCCTCCCTCACGGACGTGTTCAAGACCGCGGGCGCCGCATACGAGAAGGCGCACCCCGGCACGAAGATCACTTTCTCCTTCGCCGGCTCGCAGGAGCTCGTGGCGCAGGTCTCGCAGGGCTCCCCCGCCGACGCCCTGGTCACCGCCGACACCAAGAGCATGGACAAGGTGAAGGCCGACACCGGCACGCCGACGGTCATCGCGAAGAACCGGCTCGTCATCGCCACCGGAGAAGGCAACCCCCACAAGGTCGACGACCTCAAGGACCTCGCGGACACCAAGCTCAAGGTCGTCCTCGCGGCGCCCGAGGTCCCGGCCGGCAAGTACAGCAAGCAGGTCCTCGACGCCCAGAAGATCACGGTGAAGCCGGTCTCCCAGGAGCCCAACGTGCGCGCCGTGCTCAGCAAGGTCGAGCTCGGCGAGGCGGATGCCGGTCTCGTCTACAAGACCGACGCCGAGAGCGCCGAGGACAAGGTCGACGCCGTCGAGATCCCCGACGGCCAGAACGCCATCGCCAAGTACCCCGCCGCCACCCTCAAGGGCTCCAAGAACGCCGAGGCCGCGGCCGCGTTCGTCGCCTGGCTGAGCTCGCCGGAGGCGCAGAAGATCCTTCAGGACGCCGGCTTCCAGAAGCCGTAACCTCCTCCGCACACGAGGGGCTGCCCGTATCGGGGGGACGGGCAGCCCCTTTCTTCCTCCGTCTCCAGGACATTCGATGAAACGATCAGGCGCCCCTACCTCCGGAGCCCGCCCGCCCCTGACGCTGGCCGTGCCCGCGTTCCTGGCCGTGGCGTTCCTGACGCTCCCTCTGGTCGGCATCCTCGTACGGACGGAGTGGGGCGAGCTCGTCGACCACCTCACCGCCCCGGGGACGGTGGAGGCCCTGAGCCTCTCGATGGTGGTGTCGTTCTGGGCGCTGGGGCTCTCGCTGCTCCTCGGCGTCCCGCTGGCATGGCTGCTGGCCCGCGTGTCCTTCCCCGGCAAGGCGTTCGTCCGGTCGCTCGTCCTCCTTCCGATGGTGCTGCCGCCGACGGTCGGCGGTGTCGCCCTGCTGCTCGCCTTCGGCCGTCGCGGGCTCCTCGGCCCGTGGCTGGAGGACACCTTCGGCATCACCCTCCCGTTCCACACCTCGGGTGCCGTCCTCGCCGCGACCTTCGTCGCCATGCCCTTCCTCGTCATCAGCCTGGAAGGCGCGCTGGGCGGACTCCGCCCGCGCTACGAGGAGACGGCGGCGTCTCTCGGCGCCTCACCGGTCCGGGTCTTCTTCACCGTCACGCTGCCCATGGTCGCGCCCGGTCTGATCGCCGGTGCGGCACTCACCTGGGCGCGGGCGCTCGGCGAGTTCGGCGCCACGATCACCTTCGCCGGCAATCTCCCCGGCACCACCCAGACCCTGCCGCTCCAGGTGTACCTGCTCCTTCAGGACGAGCCGGAGGCGGCCACCTCGGTCTCCCTGCTCCTGCTCGCCATCGCCATGGCCGTCCTCATCGCCCTGCGCGGCCGCTGGACGGGGACACCGTCGGACCGCCGCACCCTCCGGGTGCCCGATGCCCGGGCCGAGGAACCCGCCGCTGCCCCGGAGGACGTCCCCCGCGTGGTCACCGCGGAGGAGGACGGCGGGGAACGCTGGTCCCTGCACTCCGAGGTCACCGGGTTCACCCGGCTCACGCTGGACGCCGAGCCCGGCACCACCATCGCCGTCGTCGGCCCCAACGGCGCCGGAAAGACCACGCTGCTCCGCGCCCTCCTCGGGCTGACCCCCCGGGCCCACGCCACGCTGCGGCTCGGCGGCATCGACGTCACCGACATGCCCCCGCACCGCCGTCGGGTCGCCTGGGTCCCTCAGGACGGTGCGCTCTTCCCCCATATGACGGCCTTGGCCAACACCGCGTACGGGCGACGTGCCCAGGGCGTCTCCCGCGCCGAGGCCCGCCGTGAGGCCCAGCGGTGGCTCGACCGACTGGGCGTCGGCCACCTCGCCCACCGGCGGCCAACCCAGCTGTCGGGCGGCCAGGCCCAACGGGTCGCCCTGGCCAGGGCCCTGGCCGCGCGGCCCCGCCTCCTCGTCCTCGACGAACCGCTCGCCGCGCTCGACCAGACCACACGCGCCCACGTACGGCACACCCTGCGCACCCACCTCGCCGGGTTCGGCGGCGTCTGTCTGATCGTCACCCACGACCCCGTCGAGGCGGTCTCGCTCGCCGACCGCGTCCTCGTCCTGGACGAGGGCCGCGCCCTGCAGGACGCCTCCCCCGCCGAGGTCACCCGCCATCCGCACTCCCCGTGGGTCGCACGCATGCTCGGCCGCAACGCCTGGCCCGGCACCGCCACCACCGACGGCCTCACCCTGCGCGACGGCGGCCTGCTCATCACCGCCGACCCCCTCCCGCCCGGCACCGAGGCCCTCGCGGTCATCCCGCCCGAGGCCGTGGCCGTCCACCGCGAGAAGCCCGGTGGCAGCCCCCGTAACGTCTGGCCCGGCACCGTGCGCGAGATCACCGGCAGCGGCAGCAGACTGCGGGTGCTGGTGACGTCGGACCAGGCACCCGATCTCATCGCCGAGATCACCCCGCAGGCCGCCGCCGAACTCGGGCTCGCCGACGGGGTGTCCGTCTGGACCAGCGTCAAGGCCACCGAGGCGACGGTCGTGACTCTCTGACACGCCCCCGCCGCCGTCCACACGGAGTGGCCGGCCGCGACACGCGTCCGGCCCTCGGCTGAGCCGCGGAGGGTGGTCAGGCGGAGGCGAGGGAGATCTCGGTCGCCTTGATCAACGCGACGACCGAGGTGCCCGCACTCAGGCCGAGGTCCTCGACGGCGTCCTTGGTGATCGCGGCGGTCAGGTCGCCGCCTTCGACGGTGACCCTCACCGAGCCCATGGCGCCGCCGGTCGACACATCGGTGACGGTGCCCGCGAGCTGGTTCCGGATGGAGATGCCGTCGACGGGTCCGGTCGCGAGGGCGACCTCGGTCGACTTCACCAGCGCCTTGACCGCGGAGCCCGCGGCCAGTCCCAGCTCCTTGACGGCGTCGGCGGTGATGGCGGCGGTGATGTCCTGGCCGCCCGCCAGGCGCACCTTCACCGACGCCATGGCCTCACCGGCGGTGACGGCCGTGACGGTGCCGGGGAGCTGGTTACGAATGGACAGGGTCATGGAAACACGCCTCGCAAAGCCGGAAAGCGGAACAGCCGTCACTTCTGTGAGCTGCGTCACGACCGACGCTAGCGGACCTGAAAACGCGTGGGGCAACACGCGTCGCACCCGCCAGTCGAATGGACGCACCGTCCTCGCGTATCCGACTGCGGGCTCGTGCCCGCGCCTACGCGCCGGCCCGCCCGGCCAGGCGCTCCAGGGTGTCCAGCACGGGCTGCGCTCCGTCCTCCTCGGCCAGTTGTCCGGCGAGGAGGCGGGAGCGCATGCGCAGGGCGGGGTCGCGGGTCGCGGTGGTGATCGCGGCCGCGAGGCGCTCCGCCGTCAGGCGCTGGAAGCGCAGCGGTGGCGGGGCGACGCCGAGGCGGGTGAGGCGGGCGGCCCAGAAGTGCTGGTCGAGCTGGACCGGGACCGGGACGGCGGGGACTCCGGCGCGCAGACCGGCCGCGGTCGTACCGGCGCCGGCGTGATGGACGACGGCGGCGGTTCTCGGGAACAGCCAGGCGTGCGGGACCTCCTGGACCGTGAGCAGGTCGTCGCCTTCCGCGTACAGGCCGCTCCAGCCGGCCTGGACGATCCCGCGTACCTTCGCCCGGCGCAGGGCCTCGGCGAGGAGGGCGCTCAGCCGCTCGGCCTCGGCGGTGACGCAGCTGCCGAAGCCGACGAAGACCGGCGGCGGGCCGGCGTCGAGGAAGTCCACCAGCCGCGGGTCGGGCCGCCACCCGGGCGCGGTCCCGGGCCACCAGTAGCCGCAGACCCGGTGGCCGTCCGGCCAGTCGGCGGGACGCGGGACGATCCGGGGGCTGAAGCCGTGCAGGACCGTCCGGTCGCGGGGCAGGGCCAGCGGGCCGCCCCACCGCCGTGGCGGCAGGCCGAGTTCACGCCGGAGACCGCCGACGGCGGGGGCGAAGATCCGGTCGGTCGCGGCCCACAGCGCATGCGTGGCCAGCCGGTTGCCGTACGGTCCGAACGACCGGCGCCCCGTCATCATCGGCGGAAACTCCGCGGTGGCCTGGAGCGGCTGGAGGTGGAGACCGATGCTCGGCAGGCGCAGCGCCTCGCCGAGCACCGAGCACATGGGTTCCGTGACGGTGGAGCTCAGCAGGACGTCGGCCCCCTGGCGTACGGCGTCCGCGACCCCGGCGCTCAGCCGGGGCATGAACGCCGCCGCCATGCGTACGATCCGCGCCATCTCCACCGGGGCGCTCACCGCTCTGGCCAGCCCCTGACCGCTCGCCGACGCCAACTCCTCCCGGGGATCGACCGGCAGCGGCCGGAAGCCGAGCCCGTGGGCGGTCGCCGCCTGCTCGAAGCGCTCATGGGTCGCGAGCACCACGTCGTGGCCCGCCGAGCGCAGCCGCACGCCCAGGCCCGTGTAAGGGGCGACGTCGCCCCAGCTTCCCGCCGTCACGATCAACACGCGCACCGGGGCAGCTTGCCAGACCCGCCGGGGCGTTGTCGGGGACGTGCCGTCACACGTCCTGAATACGCCGGAAGGGCTGCTCCGCCTCCAGTGCGAACGCGATCTCCAGCAGCGTCCGTTCACCACCGGGGCGGCCGGAGAACATGACGCCGATGGGCAGGCCCTCCTCCGTGGCGCTCGCGGCGGGCAGCGAGATCGACGGCGTACCGACGACGTTGTTGACCGGCGTGAAGGCGACGTACGCGAGGATCCGTTCGATCAGCGTGGCGTACGGAACGGTGGGGCTGAGGTGGCCGATGGCCGGTGTGGTGTGGGCCAGCACGGGAGAGAGGACGAGGTCGAGACCGCGGAACGCCCCCGCGTACGCCCGCACTGTCCGCTTCAGCCTCCGCAGCACGCCCGGGGTGCTCTGCCAGCGTTCGAGGTAGGACTCGCGCAGGCCCTGGCTGAGGCCGTCCATGCGGCGCCGGTCGAAGTCCGTGCCGAGGGTCCGGCCGGTGATGCCGAGGAGGAACGACAGCATCCCCCAGTAGGCGAGGAAGTCTTCGGTGAAGCTGGGGTCGAGGGCCAGCTCCACCGGCTCCACGGTGTGGCCGAGTCGTTCGAGGGTGGCCACGGTCTCCGTGACGGCCGTCCGCGTGGCGGTGTCGGCCTGGACACCGTTCGGCGAGTCGATCAGGAACCCGATCCGCAGACGCCGCTCCGAGGGGCCCTCGACCAGGCCCAGGGGAGGCAGCTTCGGGTTGCGCCAGTGGCTCTCCGCGGCGGCGAGGAACGCGGCGGTGTCCCGCACGGAGCGGCTCACGACGCCGTCGGAGACGAGGTCCAGCGGCAGTTGACGGCTCTGGGCATTCGCCACGACCCGGCCGCGGGTCGGCTTGAGTCCGACGAGTCCGCAGCAGGCCGCGGGGATCCGGATCGAGCCGCCGCCGTCGTTGGCATGCGCGATCGGTACGGCCCCGGCGGCGACGAGCGCGGCGCTGCCGCCGGACGAACCGCCCGCCGAGTAGCCCGTGTTCCACGGGTTGCGGACGGGCTCGGCGCCCTCGTACTCCGTGGTCGGGCTGAACCCGAACTCGGGCAGCCGGGTCTTGCCCAGCACCGTGACCCCGCTGCTCAGGAACTGCCGGGTGAACGGCGCATGCCGCCGGGCGGCCCGCGGGACGAAGGCCGCGCTGCCGTGACCGGTGGGCAGTCCCTGGTGGTCGGTGTTGTCCTTGACGAAGGTCGGCACCCCGGCGAAGACACCGCCTGCGCCTGCCGTGGGCACCGGGGGGTCGACGTGCACCTGGACCGCGTTGAGCCGCGCCTCGACCGCCCGCACCCGCTCCGCCGCGTCCCGCGCGACCTCGCCGGCGCCGACCTCGCCCCGTCTGATCGCCGAGGCGAGGCCGACGGCGTCGTGCTCCCCCAGGGCGTCGTCCCGGAAGGCATGCACCGTCGTTCGTTCGTCGAAAGTCGTCACCGCTACCTCAGCCCCGGCCGTGTGAATGGTCGTCCACCATCATTCCTTACCGCCAAGTAACACGCGAGGGGTTCACGACTCGCCACGCCACGACTATCGAACCCCTGGGTACCGCACATGACTTGACGGACAATCAGTAATGACAGGTGCATGACGAATGAGGGTGTGAGGGCATACCTTCGGAGGGCCCCGGGAGGATCGGCGACCGACCACCCCGGTCGACAGGTCACCAGGGCCGCTCTTCCCGCACTCTCGGTTCCGCGACGGTTCCGAGCCCCCACGAGTGAAGGAGCAGCAATGCCGTTACGCACTTGGCTGAAGGCGGGAACCACCGCCGCGGCGGTCATCCTGGCCACGGCGACGGCGGCGACCGCCGCGCCCGTCCCGACACCGTCCACGGCGAGCGCCGCGGCGGTGGTGACACTTCGTTACGACGACAGCCGGGCCGGCGGCTGGGAGGCGGCGATCACCGCCGGAGTCGCCTCGTGGAACGCGAGCGTGGCCAATGTGAAGCTCGTCGAGGCCGCGCCGGGCACGCGCGCCGAGATCGTCATCGTGGCCACCACCGGATGGCCGCAGGCCACGCTCGGTCCCGTCCGCCCGGGCCGGCAGGTCCGTGTCGAGCTCGGGAGCCAGGCGGTGGCCCAGGGGTACGACAAGACCCGCATAGCCGCGCATGAACTCGGCCACAGCCTGGGCCTGCCCGACACCAAGCCCGGCCCGTGCTCGCAGCTGATGTCGGGTTCGAGCGCCGGCACGAGCTGCGTGAACGCGGTCCCGAACGCCACCGAGCGGTCCCGCGTGGAGTCCGCGTACGCCAGCGGCGCCGCCTCCCTCGTCCGCACCGACGGCCGGATCCTGGTTGACGCCCCGTAGCCGGGAGCCCGAACGGCGGGGTGCCCGACCGGGTTCACCGGCCGGGCACTCCGCACTCGCCCCGCTCTCGGCGCGACACCGGACACTCCGCGCGAAGCCGACGCTCTCCACAATGTCATCACAGGACGGGTGCGCGGTGTCCACTTGCTGATGGTCGGGACATGCCAAGCTCTCGCCTGAACCACCCACCGTGATCCGTCTGTCGGGCACCACGTCCGGGCCTGCCGATCGCCGGAACGAGGCGCCGTGCCCGCCGAGCGAGAGGACACCCCCCACACATGTCCGCTCACCACAGGCAGCGCCCTTGGCGGCGTCCCGTCCTGAGCATCGCCGCGATAGCCGCGGTCGCCGTCTCCACCGCGGCCTACGCCTCCGGCGCCCAACCCTCACCGGCCGCCGCCGGCACGTCCGCTCCGGCCACCGCGCCGCTGGACGACACGTACTACGAAGGAGCCCTCGGCAAGACCGGCGCCGAGCTGAAGAGCGCCCTCCACACGATCGTCAGCGAGCAGACCAGGCTCTCGTACGACGAGGTCTGGGACGCGTTGAAGACCACCGACGAGGACCCGCGGAACCCGGACAACGTCGTCCTGCTCTACTCCGGGCGCTCACAGGCCAAGGACACCAACGGCGGCGACGCGAACGACTGGAACCGCGAGCACGTCTGGGCCAAGTCGCACGGCGACTTCGGTACCTCCACGGGCCCGGGCACCGACATCCACCACCTGCGCCCCGAGGACGTCACCGTCAACTCGACCAGGGGGAACCTCGACTTCGACAACGGGGGCGACCCGGTCGACGAGGCCCCCGGCAGCCTCTCCGACGGTGATTCCTTCGAGCCCCGGGACGAGGTCAAGGGCGATGTCGCCCGCATGATCCTCTACATGGCCGTCCGTTACGACGGCGGCGACGGCTTCCCCGACCTCGAACCCAACGACCAGGTCGACAACGGCTCCGCGCCGGCGATGGGCCGCCTCTCGGTCCTCAGGCAGTGGAACGACGAGGACCCGCCGGACGCGTTCGAGAAGTCCCGCAACGACAAGATCTTCGGCATCCAGAAGAACCGGAACCCGTTCGTCGACCACCCCGAATGGGTGGCCGAGATCTGGAAGTAGCGGCTGCTCCCCCGCATGGGGGCCGTGTCCGCGAGCGGGCTCAGGCTCCCATGCCGAGGACGGCGAGGTTCAGCGCGCGCAGGTCCGGGACGGGAGGGAGGTCGTGCGGCTCGTCGCCCCGCCCCTCGTACATGGCCCGGACGGGGCGCAGGCCGTCGACGCCCCCGGTGGCCCAAGGAGCGTCGAGCGGAGGCAGGGACAGCGTCATGCGCCGGCCGTCGGGGAGGCTGGTCTCGAAGGTGGTGGCTTCACTCGACTGCATGGGCGGCTCTCTTCCGTGAGTGGTGCATGCGTCGGCGATGATCGCCCTCGTCCTGTGTGACGCTCCACGACGGCCGTAGGTTCCCGAGGCGCGCGAGGTCGTCACGTCGGGGACGAGCCGCGCCGGCGCGCGTAGAGGCGGCCGATGGGCTCGGCGCTCAGGCCGTGCAGCACGATGCTGACCATGACGGTGACCACCATCACCCGGGAGATGAAGTCACCGCCTCCGGCGGCGGGCAGCTGGATCGCCGCGAGGAGGCCGAAGACCACCGAGGTCACGCCTCTGGGCCCCATCCACCCGAGGAAGAGCCGGTCGGTCGGGGACAGATCCGTACCGATCAGCGCGAGCATCACCGGCACCATGCGGACCAGAGTGACGGCGAGGACGGCGTAGACGATGACGGAGAGGTGGAAGCCGTCCCAGAACTCGTCGTTGACGATCTGGCCGAAGAGGAACCACAGGGCGAGCGTCATCAGGGTGACCAGGTCGTCGGTCATCTCCACCGCGTCCTTCGGCAGGTGCCGCATCGCGGGTGCGATGCAGACCCCGGCGACGAAGGAGGCGACGAAGCCGTTGCCGTCCAGGGCCGAGGAGAGGGTGTACGCGGCGATGGGCACGCTCAGCACCGCGAGCCTCGTCGCGGCGGGCTGCGTCCAGCCTCGGGCCCAGGACCGGCGCAGCAGCCATCCGGCCACGTAGCCGACGAGCGAGCCGGCCGCGATGGCCCAGCCCGCCGATACGACGGCGTCGAGGACGGCCTCGGCGTAGTCGTCGCTCTCCGTATGGGACTCGGCGGCCGCGGCGACGCAGAGCAGGAACACCGGGGAGACGATTCCGTCGTTCAGGCCGCCTTCGACGTTGAGGATCTCCCGCAGGCGTGCCGGGATGCGCTTGTCCCGCACCACGGCCGCGGTGGGCGCCAGGTCGAGCGGGACGACGACCGTCGCCAGCGCCGCGAGCACCCATCCGGGCTGGTCGGGGAAGAAGGCGAGCGCTGTCAGGAAGGCGGCGACCAGGGTGAGCGGCAGCGCGCCGCCCAGGAGCCGGGCGACGACCTTCCTCTCCCGGCGGATGACTCCCGCGGGAACCTCGGTCGCGTCGACGAAGAGCAGGAGAGCGAGGACGACCTCCACCGCCCGCTCGAAGCCCTCCATGTCGCCGAAGTCGAAGACGAGCGGCGGGTCCGAGCCGCTGGTGAGGGCGATGCCCGCCACCATCATGGCGATCGGCGCGGTGATGCTCCATCGCGCGAGCCGGTGCGACAGGACGCACCAGGTGAACAGAATGCCCGCGATGATGGTGACGGCAAGCAAGGGCATCCGCGCTTTCGATGGGGCCTTCGGACAGCCGCAGCGTACGGCGAACGTCCCCCCGGCCGGCGCGAGCACGCCGACGCCGTGACGGTCACACCCCCGAGCGGCCGCTTCGGCGTCCGGCCCGGCCATGCGGCCGGGAGTTCGTTCATGTCGCCGTCGCCTCGGGCCGCGCGAGCCGGATTCGATCTCGCATCGTGTTCGAGTCCGCGACACGGTCGCCGCGAAACCGTCAGGATTCCCTGAGGGGCGCTTGCCCCGGTCCTTCGGTACGTTTCCGGTATGGCGACAGATGTCGATGTCTTTCTTCGTCGTCTGGCTCAGGAGCTCAGGCCACGGGCGCACCAGTCCGCCGACATGCTGCTGCGGCGTATGCGCGGCGAGCTTCCCGAGCTGTGGGAGTACGAGGAGCTCGCCTCCCTGGCCCTGGAGGAGACGGCCGCACACGTCACCGCCTTTCTGGACGTCCTGGAGAACGGCCTCGACGTGACCCTTTCCGAGACTCCCCCCACCGCCGTGGAGGTCGCTCGCGGGTTCGCCCGGAGCGGGGTGCCGGTCAGCATGCTCCTGCGCGCCTACCGGCTCGGCCACGTCGGCTTGTTGCAGCTGGCGCAGGAGACGGCCGCCCGTCTCACCGACGACTGGGAGCTGATCAACGCCGCCTGGATGAGACTGATGTCGATGGGTTTCGAGTACGTCGACCGCGGCTCCGAGCAGGTCGTCGCCGCCTATCAGAAGGAGCGCGACCTGCTGCTCCAGCGGCGGCTCATGCTGACCAACGAGGCGAGCACGCGGATCGGGACGACGCTCGACACCGCCCGTACCTGCCAGGAACTGGCGGACGTCGGTACCGAGGACTTCGCCGACCTCGTCACCGTGGACCTCCTCGACTCCGTCCTTCGCGACGAGACCGCGTATCCGTCACCGGACGCGCCGGTGCTGTGCCGCATCGCCCAGCAGTCGGTCCTCGAAGGCTGCCCGGACTCCGCGGTCGCCACAGGTGCCAGACACACCTACCCGGAGGGATCTCACCCGGCGCGCGCGCTGGCCGACAGGCAGTCCCTCCTGCACCGCATCACGGCCTCGGACGTCCCCGCGTGGCTGGCGCCGTCCGAGGACGAGCGACACGCCCTGCGCGTGCATGGATTCCACTCGGCGCTGCTGGTGCCCCTGCATGCGCGCGGGCACACCCTGGGCCTCGCCGAGTTCTTCCGCCATCGCACCGCGGCCCCCTTCGACGACGACGATCTCCTCCTGGCGCAGGAGATCGCCTCCAGGGCGGCGGTGTACATCGACAACGCCCGCCGGTACACCCACGAGCGTTCGACCGCCCTCACCCTCCAGCGCAGCCTGCTGCCGCAGCGCGCGGTGGAACAGTCGGCCGTGGAGACGGCCTCCCGCTACCTGCCCAGCGGGTCCCGCGCGGGTGTGGGCGGCGACTGGTACGACGTCATTCCGCTGTCCGGCGCCCGCGTCGCCCTCGTCGTGGGCGACGTCGTCGGCCGCGGCCTCCACGCCGCCGCCACCATGGGCCGCCTGCGCACGGCCGTCCGCGCCTTCGCCGACATCGATCTGATGCCCGACGAACTGCTCACGCATCTGGACGACGTGGTCATCCGCCTTCAGCGCGAGGAGGCGCAGGAGGCGGGCGAGACCAGCGCCACCTGCCTGTACGCGGTCTACGACCCCGTGTCCCGGCTGTGCTCCCTGGCCAGCGCCGGGCATGTGCTGCCGGCCGTGGTGACTCCCCCTGCCGCCGGCGCCGACGCGGTCGACTCGCGCGCCGTGGACTTCCCGGACATGCCGATCGGCCCGCCTCTCGGCCTGGGCGGACTCCCCTTCGAGACCACCCAGTTCGAACTGCCGGAGGGCAGTCTTCTGGCTCTGTACACCGACGGCCTCATCGCGAGCCGTACGCGTGACGTGGACACCGCGCGCACGTTGCTGTGCGACATCCTCGCCGAGGCGTCGGCGTCGGCGTCGGCGAAGTCCGCGGTGTCTCCGGAGTCGCCGGAGTCGCCCGACGAGATCTGCGACCGTGTCCTGGCCGCGCTCCTGCCCAGCCACCCTTCCGACGACGTGGCCCTGCTGGTGGCGCGAACGAGGGCGCTCGACCCCGGCCAGGTGGCCACGCTGGACATCCCGTCCGACGCCGCGGCCGTCGCGGAGGCCCGCGGCTTCGCGTCCGAGAAGCTGACCGGGTGGGGGCTGGAGGAGCTGTCCTTCGTCACGGAACTCGTCGTCAGCGAACTGGTGACGAACGCGATCCGTTACGGCAAGGGCCCCATCCAGCTGCGGCTGATCCTCCAGTCCACGCTCACCTGCGAGGTCTCCGACGCCAGCAGCACCGCACCGCACCTGCGCCGTGCCCGGACCTTCGACGAGGGCGGGCGCGGCCTGCTGCTGGTCGCCCAGCTCACGGAGCGCTGGGGCGCGCGGCACAACCGCGAGGGAAAGGTCATCTGGGCGGAACAGGCCCTTCCCGCGAAGGAAAGCGCCGCGAGCCTCGTGTGACGGCC
>NZ_JBHTTQ010000023.1:0-83623 GCF_042794475.1 Streptomyces sp. NPDC056527 | reverse complement strand
CGCCCCCCGCCGCACTCCTCCGCCGGGGGCCGCGGGCTCTGCTTGTGTGACGAGATGGGATTGACGGCAATCGGGTGGTGTGGGGCGGGAATCGCAACTGACCGCGGCCCGGCCGTAGTCCTCGTCGGCAGTGGCAGGACAACCGAGGAGGAACTCATGACTGCACTCCAGTCTTTCACCGCGGCCCCGACCGTAACGGCGGACCTGGACCCCTACCGCTTCCCTGCCGCGTTCCTCGACGACCTTCCCGAGGAGACGGACACCCGGACGCACATCGCGCACGGCTTCATGGAGACCGGCGACTACCCGCTGCCGGCCCCCATGGCGAGCACGCGTCTGTCCGTGGCGCTCGATCCGGCGGACCGGCGTCGGCTGGATCTGCACGCCGCGCTCACCACGGCGGGCATCGCCCCGCTGCCGGGCGACCTCGACGCGATCGAGGCGCTGTGCACGCTCGACGACTTCACCCACATCGCGCTCCAGCGGTGGATCACCCGCGCCGCGTGACGACGGTGAGGGTGGCCGCGTCGCCGCGGCCACCCTCGTCCCGGACGCCGGAGCGCGGAGGGATCAGAACTCGTCGGCGCCGTTGCGCAGCTCGTGCGTCCAGTAGCCGGTCCTGGCGACCGCGTCGTCGACGGCGATGCCGCCTGCGGGCGCCTTGACCACCTTGCTGCCCTCGGCCGGACCGTCCTTGGCGAAGAGGTTCACGTTGAACGACGTCACTGCGCGGTTCTGCTCGTCGACTCCGCCGTCGTTGATGCGCACGGCGGCGTAGGCGGGGGCGCCGGCGGACAGGACGACGGGCGTGCCCGGCTTGCTCTTGGGGACGGACGGAACGTCCTTGGCCGTCTGGATGTCGCCGAAGGCGATCAGCGGGTACTGGAGCAGGGTGCAGGAGCGGCCCGAGACGTTCGTGGCGGTCAGGGTGATGTGCGTGGTGGGTACGCCGTCCTGCTTGACCGCGGAGATCTTCACGTCGTCGGCGGTGCAGGCCGGGGTCCTGCCGTCGTTCTTCTTCTTGGTGCCGGTCTGCGCGGCGGACGTCGTCGGGGTCGACGCGTCCCCACCGGAGGTGCCGGCGCTCGCGGAGGCCCCGCCGGTGCTCGTCCGGCCGTCCTGTCCGGTGCCGCTCTCCGTGGCGCCGGTGCCGGGCGTGCCCTGGGAGACGGACGCGGCGGCCTTCTTGTCCTTCGTGCCGGCGTCGTCCGCCCCGCCGCAGGCGGTGAGTGCGAGGGCGAGTGCGGCGGTGGTGGCGGCAAGGACGGTGGTGCGAGTGCGGAAGGTACGCATGTGAACTCCCCGTAGGTGGTGGCCGACCGCCTCGTCCGGCGGCCTGGTCACCACCGTGCCGCCGTGGCCGCCACGGCCGCCAGCTCCCACCGCCGGTACGGGACGCTGGAACGTTCCACCCCCTCTGGCCTGCGGGAACGCGCCAACCCAGAACGCGGGATGGAACGTTGGACCGTGGTGCGCCGGCCGCCAGGGGGCAGGCTGTCAGCGGGGGCGTCTACGGTTCTGCCGTGCCGAACTCCTACACGACCCTGTGGACCAACGATCTGTGCCGGTACCTCGAGCGATCCGGCTACGGCGGCCTGCGCCTGACGATGCTGTTCGGCGGCCCGCACCAGTCGCTGCCCAGCTTCGAGCGGGCAGGCGTGAAGCCCGGTGACACGATCTATCCCGTCCGGGCCTTCCGCACCCGCCTGCATGTGCTGGGTGCCATGGAGGTGTCGCGGATCATCCCGTACGAGGACGCGGGGGCGGAGCTCGACGACGAGGACTACGCGAAGCTGCTGGACTGGAGGGCGCTGAAGGCGGGCGGCGTCAGCGAGGTGCTGCTCGGGCCGCCCGGTTCTCCCCTCGCGTTCGACACGGTCGTCCCCGCCGATCTGCTGGCGCGGCTGACGTTCACGTCCCGCCGGGGCGAGCGCAGGCTCAAGCACGTCGAGGACGGGCGGCTGATGAGGTCGGCGAGCGTCCAGGGCATCTACCGGCTCGCCGCCGACTCCGCCGCCGAGCTCAGGCAGCTCGTCCTGGACCGCAGTAGGTGATTCCTGGGCGTCGGCGGAGAACTCGTCCGCGGGGAGTTCGTCCCCGGAAACGACGAGATCCCGCCCGATCTTTCGATCGGACGGGATCTCGTCCTGCGCTTGTGGACCTGTGGGGATTTGAACCCCAGACCCCCTCGATGCGAACGAGGTGCGCTACCAGACTGCGCCACAGGCCCTTGCGACGTGTGAAACATTAGCATCCCGATCGGGGTGCAAGGAAATCCGTTCCCCCGCAGGTCAGCCGAGGGGCCTGACGGCCCCCCGGCCGGTGGTCATTCGTTGGCCGCGCGGGGGCGGTCGTCGTCCGCGTACTGGTCGAAGAGCGGGGTGCGGCCGTGGTCGCGCTGGCGGCGCGGCTGGTTGGTGCGCTGACGCGGGGCTGGCGCCGGGGTCGGGGACGGTGCCGGCGTGGGGTCCGCGGCCGTGGAGGAGCGGGCCGAGCTCCAGGTCTCCGGGTCCGTGATGTCGACGCCGCTCGTCGCCCGTGGGGCGACCGGGGCGGTGACGTAGGTGGGGAGCGGGACCGGGACCGGGTCCCAGCTGTCGCCGCGGGCCGGGCCGCGCTCGCGCTGCTGGTCCACCCATTCCGCGTGGTCCGTCTGCTCGACGAGCGCGCGGCGGCCTGCCTCCTGCGGGGAGACCGAGGGCGCGGGTTCGGGTTCCGGGCGGGCGGGCTCCTCGTCGGTGTCCGGCGTGGGCTGCCGGCGCTGGGGCCGGCTCTCGCGCAGGCGTGCCGCGGCGGCTTCGGCGCGGCGGCGGTCCATCACGTACACGAAGCGCCGGCGCTCCGTGGTGCGCAGATGCACGATGTACGCGCTCAGCAGCACCGCGGGGACCGCCGGGGCCCACAGGAACGCGAGGCCGCCGACCGCGGCGACGACCGCGCCCAGGGTGAAGGCGAGGAAGAGGACGACCGTGGTGCGCCGGCGACGGGCGAGGACCTTGCCGCGGCGGGCGCGCTCGGCGGCCGCCTTGGAGGGCCTTCGCGCGGCGGCGGGTGCCGGGGCGGGCGCCTGTTCCGGGATCTCCAGGCGGGCTTCCGTCCTGGCCGCGGGCGCGGAGAAGGCCCGGACGTCGACCGAGCTGAGATGCTCCGTCTCGACGTCCGGGTCCACGTCGGGCTCCGCTTCGTCCGCCCTACGGTCCCGGCCCTTCAGCTCCTTGGCGTATCGGCGCTCCATCCCCGCCCGTCCGGACAGCAGCCGGATGGCGGTGCTGAAGCGTTCCGTCGGACGGGCCTCGTTGAGCTCGTCCTGCCTGCGGAGCCACATCGGTACCAAGTAGGCGGCCCAGGCCCCGACGATGACTGCGTAGATGAGGCCGCTGCTGCTCACGCTTCACACCGTAGAGGGGTTCCGTTACGGGCATCGGCCAATTGGCCCGGTGTGTCGCACGATCTGGCTGATATCACTGAACTTTTTTGTGATTGTTCAGATCGATTGAGGATCAACTGCTGATTGAATTCGAACACTTATTTCATTGGGCGGGGTGCGAGGGACGTGCCTGGTGCCAGCGGCGCAGCAGCCCCTCGGGCACCTCCTCGGCGGTGAGCGCGAAGACGAGATGGTCCCGCCACGCCCCGTCGATGTGGAGGTAGCGCGGCCGGAGCCCTTCCTCCCGGAATCCCAATTTCTCCACGACCCGTCGCGAGGGGCCGTTCTCGGGCCGAATGCAGACTTCCATCCGGTGCAGTCCGACCGAACGGAAGCAGTGGTCCACGGCGAGCGCGACCGCCGTCGGCATGACGCCGCGTCCGGCCACCGCGCTGTCCACCCAGTAGCCGACATGGCCCGAGCACATCGAGCCCCAGGTGATCCCGGCCACGGTCAACTGACCGACGAGCTCGCCCCGGTACTCGATCACGAACGGCAGCATCCGGCCGGCGTTCGCCTCGGCCCGCAGATGGCGGACCATCTGCCGGTACGTGGGCCGCTGGGCGACCGGACCGCCCGGGGCCGGCGGCGGTACCGTCGCCTCCCACGGCCGGAGCCAGTCGCGGTTGCGCCGGTTGACCTCGCGCCAGGCCCGCTGGTCTCGCATCTTTATCGGGCGGAGCACGACGTCTCCGTCCGAGAGGATCACGGGCCAGGACGGGATCATGACGGTCTCGGGTGGTCGCCGCCGCGGACCTGGTCGACCGCGTGCCGCAGGAGCGGTTCCAGTACGGCGATGCCGTCGCGGACCCCGCCCGAGGAGCCGGGAAGGTTCACGATCACGGTCCCGCGCGCGACACCGGCGAGACCGCGGGATAGCGCCGCGGTCGGCACCTTCTCCCGCCCGTACGCGCGGATCGCCTCGGGGATGCCGGGGATCTCGTGGTCGAGGACCCGGCGAGTGACGTCGGGGGTCCTGTCGGTCGGCGAGATGCCGGTTCCGCCGGTGGTGAGGATGACGTCGTACCCGGCCTCGACCCCGGCCCGGAGCGCGGCCTCGACCGGCGCGCCGTCCGGGACGACCTGCGGGCCGTCGACGGCGAAGCCCATGCGGGCCAGTCCCTCGGCGAGCAGCGGGCCGCCCTTGTCCTCGTAGACGCCGGCCGCCGCCCGGTTGGAGGCGGTGACGACGAGGGCGGAGTACGGGGCGGCGAGGGCGCCGCCGAGGTCCGTGCCCGCCGCCGGGGCGTCGTGGGCGTGGTCCTCGTGCTCGTGCGCCCCGGTCACCCGGCCGCCGCGCGTCACGACTCGGCCCCTTCCCGGGTCCAGTCGCCCGACTTGCCGCCCGTCTTCTCCTCCACCCGTACGTCGGAGATGACCGCGCCCTTGTCGACCGCCTTGATCATGTCGACGACCGTCAGCGCGGCCACCGAGACCGCCGTCAGGGCCTCCATCTCCACGCCCGTGCGGTCCGTGGTCTTCACGGTCGCCAGGATCTCCACCGCGTCGTCCGCGACCGTGAGGTCGAGCGTGACGCCCGAGACGGCCAGCGGGTGGCAGAGCGGAATGAGGTCGGGGGTCTTCTTCGCGCCCATGATCCCGGCGATCCGGGCGGTGGCGAGCGCGTCGCCCTTCGGTACGCCTTCGCCCCGAAGCAGCTCGATCACGCGCGGCGAGACGAGGACGCGGCCGCTGGCGCGTGCGGTCCGCGCCGTGACGTCCTTCGCGGAGACGTCGACCATGCGGGCCGCACCCGCCTCGTCGATGTGGGTGAGTCCTTGCTGCGTGCTCATGGCCGTGACACTCCCGGTCGCTGTGTGGGACGCCACGGTACCGCCACCAGGGCCTCCTCAGCCGAGGAGGACCACGTCCAGCTCCTGCCCCGGCTCCACGGCCGTGGCCTCTTCGGGGACGACGAGCAGGCAGTTCGCATGCGCGAGCGCCGCGATCAGATGGGAACCCGCTCCGCCCACAGGAGTGACGGCGCCGGACTCGGCGTCGTACGTCCCGCGCAGGAACTGACGGCGGCCGGCCGGGGACGAGAGCGCCTTGTCGGCCTTGAGCACGGCGCGGACCCGGGGGCGGTGCAGATCGTCGAGACCCATCAGGGCCCGGATCGCGGGCCGCACGAAGATCTCGAAGGAGACGTACGAGGAGACCGGGTTGCCCGGCAGGGCGAGCAGCGGGGTGTGCTCGGGGCCGATCGTCCCGAAGCCCTGCGGCTTGCCCGGCTGCATCGCCAGCTTGCGGAAGTCGACCCGTCCGTCGGCGGTCAGCGTCTCCTTGACCACGTCGTACGCGCCCACGCTGACGCCGCCCGTGGTGACGAGCAGGTCGGCGCGGATCAGCTGGTCCTCGATGGTGGCCCGGAGCGTCTCGGCGTCGTCGGTGACGGCGCCGACGCGGTAGGCGATGGCGCCGGCTTCGCGCGCGGCCGCGGCCAGCGCGAAGCTGTTGGAGTCGTAGATCTGGCCCTCGGCCAACTCCTCGCCGGGCTGGACCAGTTCGCTGCCGGTGGAGAGTACGACGACGCGCGGACGCGGTCGGACCCGCACCGTGGCGCGGCCGATCGCGGCGAGCAGCCCGATCTGGGGCGGCCCGAGGACCGTGCCGGCCTCCAGGGCCAGGTCACCGGCCTGGACGTCACTGCCCCGTGCGCGGACGTGCGCGCGGGCCTCGGCGGGCCGGTGGACGCGGACCTCGCCGCCTGCGCCCTCGGGGGCCGCGCTCGCGGCGCGCATCCCGCTGGCCGCGCCCTCGCCCGTGCCGCCGTCGGTCCACTCGACCGGGACGACGGCCTCGGCGCCGGGCGGCAGCGGGGCGCCCGTCATGATCCGGGCGGCCTCGCCGGGGCCGACGACGGGCAGGCCGTCGGCGCCGGCGGCCACGTCGCCGATGACGGTCAGGACGGCCGGGAACTCCTCGGTGGCACCGGCCACATCGGCGACCCGGACCGCGTAGCCGTCCATGGAGCTGTTGTCGAACGGGGGCAGTGCGACCGGCACCGTGACGTCCTCGACGAGGACGCAGCCCTGGGCCTCCGGCAGTTGCAGCTCGATGGGTTCGAGCGGGGAGACCGCCGCCAGGATGTCGTCGAGGTGCTCGTCCACCGACCACAGGTCACGGGAGGGACCCGCGCAGGGGTCGGCGGACGCATCGCCGGACGGAACGCCGGCCGGATCGCCGGACTCCGGTGCCGCACTGCTGCTCAAGTGGCTACATCTCCTCGGTGACGTAACTGCGAAGCCAGGTCCGGAAGTCCGGGCCCAGGTCATCACGTTCGCACGCGAGTCTGACAATGGCACGGAGATAGTCCCCGCGGTCACCGGTGTCATAGCGCCGGCCCTTGAAGACGACACCGTGGACCGGGCCGCCGATCTTCTCGTCCTTGGCCAGCTTCTGCAGGGCGTCGGTCAGCTGGATCTCGCCGCCGCGGCCCGGCTCGGTCTCGCGGATTATCCCGAAGACGGCGGGGTCGAGCACATAGCGGCCGATGATCGCGTAGTTGCTGGGCGCCTCGGCGGGGGACGGCTTCTCGACGAGGTCCGTCACCTTCACGACGTCCGAGTCGATCGTCGCCTCGACGGCGGCGCAGCCGTAGAGGTGGATCTGCGACGGCTCGACCTCCATCAGCGCGATCACGCTGCCGCCCTCCCGCTCCTGGACCTCCACCATCCGGGAGAGCAGCGGGTCGCGCGGGTCGATCAGGTCGTCGCCGAGCAGCACGGCGAAGGGCTGGTCGCCGACGTGCGGGGCCGCGCAGAGCACGGCGTGTCCGAGACCGCGCGGGTCGCCCTGGCGCACGTAGTGCATGGTCGCGAGATCGTTGGACTCCTGCACCTTGGAGAGGCGCTCCGCGTCCCCCTTGCGGGTCAGCGCCTCCTCCAGCTCATAGTTCCGGTCGAAGTGGTCCTCGAGGGGACGCTTGTTACGGCCGGTGATCATGAGGACGTCGGAGAGGCCGGCGGTGACCGCCTCCTCGACGACGTACTGGATCGCGGGCTTGTCGACGACCGGGAGCATCTCCTTCGGCGTGGCCTTGGTGGCCGGAAGGAAGCGCGTGCCGAGACCGGCGGCCGGGATGACAGCCTTGCTGATCCTGGTGGGGGACTGAGTCATGGGCGCATGATAGCTGTTCGATATGAGAGGAAGATGGGCCTCCCATTGACTTCCCATGGATAAAGAGGGATACGAGAGGTTCGTGACATCACGTGAGTTCCCTGTGACGGGCGATACGTCCGAAAAGGCCGCCCTGCGTCGTCGCCTGCTCGCCGCCCGCGCCCAGCTGACCCTTCATGATGCCGAATCCACCGGGGAGCTGTTCGCCCGGGGTGCGCGAGAACTGGCCGAATTGGCGGGGGCGTCGACCGTCGCCGCCTATGTGTCGGTCGGCCGCGAGCCGGGCACGCGCGCGTTGCTCGACGTACTGCGCGAGCGGGGCGTCCGTGTCCTGCTGCCGGTGCTGCTGCCCGACAACGACCTGGACTGGGCCGCGTACGAGGGCGCGGAGAGCCTGGCGAAGGCGGGCCGGGGCCTGCTGGAGCCGACGGGGCCGCGGCTGGGCCCGGAGACGGTGTGCGAGGCGGACGTGGTGCTGCTGCCCGGGCTCGCGGTCGACGAGCGCGGGATGCGCCTGGGCCGGGGCGGCGGCTCGTACGACCGCGTGCTCGCCCGGCTCGCGCGGGCGGACGCCCGTCCGTCCCTGGTGGTCCTCCTCTACGCGAACGAGGTGGTCGCCCGGGTCCCAGAGGAACCGCACGACCACCCCGTGCACGCGGTGGTGACCCCGGAGGGGGTCAGGCGCTTCGCGCGCCCCTGAAGCCTGCTACGGCTTGAGGACCAGCGTCTCCTTCGTCGAGGCGTCGACCGCCGCCTTGCCGAAGGACCAGTCGAGCAGTTCGCCCTTGGTCCACGCCTCGGTCTGGTCGGTGTAGTGCGAGTGGTAGGCGTGCCCCGAGGCACCGGACAGGTTGATCCAGCGTGACCTGTCCCATTCGCCCACGTTGACGACCATCCGCATCGACGGGACCCAGACGACGTCGTAGCCGCCGGCCGCGTTCCAGCCGGTCGCGTTCACGGCCGCCTCGCCGCCGCCCAGGTTCCAGGGGCCGCGGTTGAGCAGCGACTGGACGAAGCCCGGTCCCGCGGTGCCGAGGGTCTGGTTCTTCAGGGTCAGCTGGTGCAGCCGGCCCCAGCTCCAGGTGGAGACGTCCTTGCCGAGCTTGGCGGTCAGCTCCCAGCGCGCGTCCTCCATGGCGCGGGCGAGCAGCTGGTCACGGTTCTCGGTGGCCTGGTCGGTGCGGTTGGCCTCGGTCTTCCACCAGTCGCTGTTCTCCTGCTTGAGGAGCGGGCGGACCACCTCGTACCAGCGGTCGCCGCCGTCCGGCTGCGCGGTGTCGCCGTCACGCTCGCCGCACTCCCGAACCCGCTTGTTCTGCTCGTCGACCGGGAGGCCGGTGGAGTCGGCCGGGCGGACGTTGATGCAGTCGCCCTCGGCCCGCAGCTCCTTGGGCAGCTTGTCGCCGAAGGCGAGCTTGAGGACGTTGCGCCAGACCGCGTTGAAGTACGCGGCGGCGGCCGAGTCGGGCTCCTGGGTGTAGTCCCAGCCCTCCAGCAGCTTCTGCGCCTCGCGGACGTAGGGGTCCGAGACGTCGATCTTCAGCAGGAGCGGGTTGAGGAGGGTCGCGATCTCGCTGCGGTTGTCCATCTGCATGGTCCGCATGTCGTCCGGCGAGATCTTGCCGCCGTCCTTGGTCTTCGACTCGATGAGGTCGTTGATCCGCTGGCTGCGCGAGCCGTAACCCCAGTCCTGCGTGAGGAGGTAGGGGTACTTGTCGGCGTCGACGACGGCCTGGTTGGCGGTGACGATGTAGCCGCGGTCGGGGTTCTCCTCGTACGGCAGCTCGTCGTACGGGATGTAGCCCTTCCACTGGTACGAGGAGTCCCAGCCGGGCGCGGGCACGGTGCCGTCGTGGCCCTTGGCGCGGACCGGGATCTTGCCGGGCGCCTGGTAGCCGATGTTCTCGGCGTCGGCGTAGATCAGGTTCTGGGAGGGGACCTCGAAGTGCTCGGCCGCGGCGCGGAACTGCTTGAAGTTCTTGGCGCGGTTGAGTTCGAAGATCGCGTCCATGGACTTGCCGGGCTGCAGGGCCGTCCACCGGAGGGAGACGGCGTAGCCGGTGCCCCGGTCCGGGGCGGCGTTGCCGACCGGCGCCTTCTGGCCGACCTTCTCCAGATCCGAGGAGCGGTCGGAGACGAGCGGGCCGTTGCCGGTCGAGCGGATCGTGATCTTCCGGCTGCCGCCGCCCGCGATCTCGATGACCTCGTCGCGGGTCGCGAACGGCTTGACCTTGCCGTCGACGAGGTAGCCCGCGTCCCCGACCTTCTCCAGGTAGAGGTCGGTGACGTCGGCGCCGAGGTTGGTGAGGCCCCAGGCGATGGTGTCGTTGTGGCCGATGATCACGCCGGGCGTACCGGAGAAGGTGTAGCCGGCGACGTCGTAGCGGCAGGTCGCCGAGACGGAGCGGCAGTGCAGCCCCATCTGGTACCAGAGGGACGGCAGCATCGGCGCGAGGTGCGGGTCGTTGGCGAGCAGCGGCTTGCCGGAGGTCGTGTACTTCCCGGAGACGACCCAGGAGTTCGAGCCGATGCCGTTGCCGTTGGGGCCGAGCAGCGCGGGGATCTCGTCGAGCGCGTCGGAGAGCGCGCCGAGCTGGGACTGCGTCCCCTCCAGGGCGCCGTCCGCGCTGCCGTTCGTGGCGCCGTTGGTGCCGGCGCCTTCGGTGGAGCCGCCGGTGCCGGTGGTCGCGTCGTCGGCGTCGCCGGAGCCGCCGCCCTTGCCCGCGCCCTCGACGATCGGCTGGTGCAGGTCGTACGGGTACTGCGGGTACAGCTCCTTGATCTGCGCGGCGCTCAGCCGGCTCGTCATCAGGGAGCGGTCGATCTCGTCCTGCATGTTGCCGCGCAGGTCCCAGGCCATCGCCTTGAGCCAGGCCACCGAGTCGACGGGGGTCCAGGGCTCGATCTCGTAGTCGTTGGAGAACGCCAGTGCCGCGTACTCGACCGAGATGTCCGAGGGGTCCCGGTCCTTGAGATAGGCGTTGACGCCCTCGGCGTAGGCCTGGAGGTTCTTCTTCGTCTCCGCCGACAGGACCTTGTCGTACTCCTGCTGTGCGACCTGCCGCCAGCCCAGGGTGCGCAGGAAGGCGTCGGTGTCGACCTGGTCCTTGCCGAACATCTCGGACAGGCGCCCCGACGTCATGTGACGGCGGACGTCCATCTCGTAGAAGCGGTCCTGGGCCTGGACGAAGCCCTGGGCGCGGAAGAGGTCGGCCTCGGTGTCCGCGTAGATCTGCGGAACCCCGTAGGCGTCGCGCTTGACCTCGACCGGGCCGGAGAGCTTGTCGAGCCGGAGTTCGCCCGTGGTCTGCGGGAACGAGGCCCGGACAGTGCTGACGCCCCAGTACCCGCCGTAGCCGACGCCCGCCACCAGTGCGAGGACCAGGACGAGGACGATCAGCGGGGCACGTCGCCCCTTCTTCTTGGCGGGAGGCGCGGTCGTGTTGGAGGGCATCTCTGTCCTTCGAGGGGCAGGGTGGTCCTGGAGTACGGGAGCAACCTTAGGCGCAGCGTCCGCGCGGCCCGGACGGGGTGTCGATAAGCGGACCGCACGAATGATCGAGGAGAGACCGGGAGAGACGCCAAGAGAGCGTCAAGAAAGCGTTAAAGATTAGGTAAGGTAACGAAGTACCGGCTGCTGGAGGAACGATCCGGCCGCACGCGAGGGGAAGGATCGCCCGCTGACTGTCCACCAGCTCAATGAACTCCTGCTCATCTGCTCGCTCGTGCTGCTCATCGCCGTCGCGGCGGTGCGGATCTCGTCCCGGAGCGGGCTCCCCAGCCTGCTCCTGTACCTCGGGATCGGGGTCGCCATCGGGCAGGACGGGATCGGCAACGTCGCCTTCGACAACGCCGAACTGACCCAGGTGATCGGCTACGCCGCACTTGTCGTGATCCTCGCCGAAGGTGGCCTGGGCACGAAGTGGAAGGAGATCAAACCCGCGTTGCCCGCGGCGGTCGTGCTGTCGACCGTCGGCGTCGCGGTGAGCGTGGGCATCACGGCCGCGGCCGCCCACTATCTGGTGGGCCTGGAGTGGCGGCAGGCGCTGATCATCGGCGCGGTCGTCTCCTCGACCGACGCCGCCGCCGTCTTCTCCGTCCTGCGCAAGGTGCCGCTGCCCTCGCGGGTGACCGGTGTCCTGGAGGCCGAGTCCGGCTTCAACGACGCCCCGGTCGTCATCCTCGTCGTCGCGTTCTCGACGGCGGGCCCCATCGACAGCTGGTACGTCCTTGTCGGCACCATCGCCATGGAACTGGCCATCGGCGCCGCCGTCGGCCTCGGGGTCGGCTTCATCGGCTCCTTCGGCCTGAGGCACGTCGCCCTGCCCGCCTCCGGCCTCTACCCGATCGCCGTCATGGCCATCGCGGTGGTCGCGTACGCGGCGGGCGCCCTGGCCCACGGCTCCGGCTTCCTCGCCGTCTATCTGGCCGCGATGGTCCTCGGCAACGCGAAACTGCCGCACGCCCCGGCCAACCGCGGCTTCGCCGAAGGCCTCGGCTGGATCGCCCAGATCGGCATGTTCGTCCTGCTCGGCCTGCTGGTGACCCCGTCCAAGCTGGTCCACGACTTCTGGCCGGCGGTGATCATCGGCCTGGTCCTGACGATGGTGGCGCGGCCCATGGAGGTCCTCGTCAGCCTGCTGCCGTTCCGGATCCCCTGGCAGGAGAAGGCCCTGATGTCCTGGGCCGGCCTGCGCGGAGCCGTCCCCATCATTCTCGCCACGATCCCGATGGTCTACGGGATCGAGGGCAGCGAGCGGGTCTTCAACATCGTCTTCGTCCTCGTCGTCGTCTACACGCTGGTGCAGGGGCCGACGCTGCCCTGGCTGGCCCGGGCGCTGAAGCTGGGCGACTCCTCCGAGGCGGCCGACCTGGGCGTCGAGTCGGCGCCGCTGGAGCGGCTGCGCGGGCATCTGCTGTCCGTCGCCATCCCGGAGGGCTCGAAGATGCACGGCGTGGAGGTCGCGGAGCTGCGCCTCCCGGCCGGGGCCGCGGTCACCCTCGTCGTACGGGAGGAGACGAGCTTCGTGCCCGGTCCTGCGACCGTGCTGCGGCACGGCGACGAACTGCTCGTCGTCGCGACGGACCCGGTACGGGACGCCACCGAGCGGCGGCTGCGCGCCGTCGGGCAGGGCGGAAAGCTGGCCGGATGGCTCGGGACGGGCGGCTCCACGGCGGTCTCCGAGCGGGGCCACAAGCACTGGCACGGGCCGCATCTGCCGGGCGGAAAGCGAACGTCCGGTTAATCACAGGCATAGATTCAGATCGAAGGGCGTTTTCCCAGGCGGAAAGACGCCCTTCCCTGTACCATGAAGGCACACTTGATCGAACCAACTCTGCCTGACGCAGAGCTGGCGCGACCGTATGGCGGCCGTGACGTCCTCCGCAGCGAGGCCCGGTATCTACCGCAGTTCCGCGCATGAGGACAGCTCTCGGCGGCACCCGCACCACCGTGCACGGGCGCGCTACCAGGCGGCAGAAAGGCAAGGACCGTGGTGTCCACGGTCACCGACCCTCGGCCTGACGCGCCCGCGGCGGCCTCGGAGCCCCAGGCGCCCGCAGCGCCCGAACGCTCCGCGGCGCCCGAAGCGCCCGCGAAGGCGGGCGGGCGCGCCGCCAAGAGCGGCAAGCGCGCCGGCTACGGACAGCTCCTTCGTACCCCCGGAGCCCTGTCCTTCCTGCTCCCCGGCTTCGCCGCCCGGCAGCCGTTCGCGATGCTGACGATCGGCATCGTCCTGCTCGTCCAGCACACCACCGGCTCGTACGGCAGCGCGGGCGCGGTCGCCGCCGTCACCGGCGTCTCCATGGCGCTCTTCGCCCCGCAGAGCGGCAAGCTCGCCGACCGCTTCGGCCAGCGGGCCGTCCTGGTCCCCGGCGTGCTCATCCACTCCACCGCGGTCTCCCTGCTCGTGGTGCTCGCCCTGGCGGGCGCCCCGATGTGGGCCCTGTTCCTCGCCGCCGTACCGGCCGGCGCCTCCGTCCCGCAGGTCGGGCCGATGGTCCGGGCCCGCTGGGCGGCGAAGCTGGAGAACTCCCCGCTGATGCCGACGGCCGCCGCCTTCGAGTCGGTCACGGACGAGTTCACCTTCGTCGTCGGCCCGGTGCTCGCCACCGCGCTCTGCACCGGCGTCCACCCGGCGGCCGGTCTGATCGCCGAGGCGGCGCTCACGCTCTTCGGCGGCCTGTTCTTCGCCGCGCAGCGGCGCACCCAGCCCGCCCACGGGCTCATGTCCGCCGCCTCCGGCGAGCCGCGCGTCTCCGCCCTGTCCATCCCGGGCGTCCGGGTCCTGGCCATCGCCTTCCTGGGCATCGGCTCGGTCTTCGGCGGGATGCAGGTCTCGCTGACCGCGTTCTCCGAGGAGATCGGCAACCCCGGCGCCAACGGCCTGCTCTACGGGATCTTCGCCGCGGGCAACATGCTCGCGGGCATCGCATGCGGCGCCGTCGCCTGGAAGATCGGCCCGCGCAAGCGTCTGATCCTGGGCTACGCCGGACTGACCGTGGCCGCCTCGCTGCTCTGGTCCGCGCACTCCGTGCTGCTGCTCGGCGCCCTCGGCCTGGTCGTGGGTCTGTGCATCGCCCCGGCCCTGATCACCGGCTACACCATCGTCGAGACCCTGGTCCCGGCCTCCACCCGCACCGAGGCCTTCACCTGGCTCACGGGCGCCGTGGCGCTGGGTCAGGCGGCGGCCGTGACGGTCGCCGGCCGGCTCGCCGACGAGCACGGCGCGAGCACCGGATTCCTGGTGCCGCTGGTCGGTACCGCGCTCGCGCTGGCCACCCTTCTCGCGCTGCGCTCGCGGCTGGCCCCCCGGTCGTCGCGGCGGGTCGCGGCACGTGGTATCGGTCACCGAGTGCCGGTGACGGTGGACTGATCCCGCGGAATAGGTCACTATGGATCGTCGTTAGCACTCGATGAGTGTGAGTGCCAGGAGGAAGACAAGTGCCGACCTACCAGTACCAGTGCACCGAGTGCGGCGAGGGCCTCGAGGCGGTGCAGAAGTTCACCGATGACGCGCTGACCGAGTGCCCCAGCTGCAAGGGACGCCTGAAGAAGGTGTTCTCGGCGGTCGGCATCGTCTTCAAGGGATCCGGCTTCTACCGGAACGACAGCCGCGGCTCGTCGTCCAGCAGCTCCCCCGCGTCGAAGTCCTCCACGACTTCTTCCACGTCCTCGTCGTCCGGCTCGTCCGCGTCCTCGGACGCGAAGCCGGCCGCCTCGTCGAGCTCGTCCGCTTCGAGCTCGTCGTCGAGCTCGAGCTCCTCCAGCTCGGCCGCCTGATCCAGGTTCTCGCGAGAGCCCTGCCGCCTGTGCGCGGTGGGGCTCTCGGCGTTGTGGGGGCAGGACCGCAGGGGCGGTGTCACGGGGGCCGCGCCGTGGAGGCGGTTAATCTGACGGCCATGGCGACCAACGCGTACGCGGACATCGGTGTGATCGGCGGCTCGGGCTTCTACTCCTTCCTGGAGGACGTGACGGAGGTGTCCGTGGACACCCCGTACGGCAGCCCGAGCGACAGCCTCTTCCTCGGCGAGATCGCGGGACGGCAGGTCGCGTTCCTGCCCCGGCACGGCCGCGGCCACACCCTGCCGCCGCACCGGATCAACTACCGCGCCAACCTCTGGGCGCTGCGCTCGCTGGGCGTACGGCAGGTGCTCGGGCCGTGCGCGGTGGGCGGGCTGCAGGAGGAGTACGGCCCCGGCACGCTGCTCGTACCGGACCAGCTGGTGGACCGCACGAAGACGCGGACGCAGACGTACTTCGACGGGGAGCCGCTGCCGGAGGCCTGGGGCGGCGCCGTGCCGAACGTCGTGCACACCACCTTCGCCGACCCCTACTGCCCGGACGGGCGGCGGGTGGCCCTGAAGGCGGCCCGGGGGCGGGGCTGGGAGCCGGTGGACGGCGGCACGATGGTCGTCGTCGAGGGACCGCGGTTCTCGACCCGGGCCGAGTCCCGCTGGCACGCGGCGGCGGGATGGGCGGTGGTGGGGATGACCGGGCACCCGGAGGCGATCCTCGCCCGGGAACTGGGGCTCTGCTACACCTCGTTGGCGCTGGTCACGGACCTCGACGCGGGCGCGGAGACGGGCGAGGGGGTCTCCCACACCGAGGTGCTGCGGGTGTTCGGCGCGAACGTGGGACGGCTGCGGGAGGTGCTCTTCGACGCGGTCGGGGCCCTGCCGGACACGGCGGACCGGGACTGCCTGTGCACCCATGCCCATGACGGCTGGGACCTGGGGATCGAGCTGCCGTGAATCCCCTTGGCGGGTGAGGGAGTTGTCCACAGCTTCACGCTGATCCACAGGCGGGAGCGGGATGTTCGCGGAGCCGGGATGGTGGGAGCGGCTCTCCGGACGGTCCGGGGGCTCGACTCCTGACAGGCGGTTCGCGCGATGACGACCTCTCCTCCTCCCGGCCACTCCCCCGCTCCGTTCCTCTCGCCCGTTCCGTTCCTCTCGCCCGTTCCCGAGACGTGCGGCGTCCCGCTGTTCGAGCCCCTGCGGGTGCGTGGCGGGCGGCAGCGGCTGCGCCGGGTGTTGCGGCGCCGACGGCGGGCCCCTGCCGTGGTCCTCGCGATGAGCGCGGCCGCGCTGGCGGTGGCGGGCGGGGGCGAGGTGTCCGCCGGTCCGCCGACGCGCCCGGCGGTGAAGGAGCAGCGCCGGCCGGTCGCGGCGCGGCTGGTGTCGGCGCCGGTACGGATCGCGGACGCGGCGACCGTGCGGCTGCTGCGCCCCGGCGACCGGGTCGACGTGATCGCCGCCCCCAACTCGTCGATGGCCGGGGGCGGTACGGCCCGACTGGTCGCGGCGGGCGCTCGGGTGGCCGAAGTCCCGCGCACGGGTGAGACTCGTCTCGACGATGGGGCCTTGGTCGTCCTGTCCGTTCCACGGTCGACGGCGACGGCCCTGGCGGGTGCGGGCGTCACCTCCCAACTGGCGGTGACACTGTGCTGATTCGCACGGGTTGTCTGTCAAGTAACCGTTCCGTGTGTACGGATTGGACGCCTCTGCGCCGTTCGCGGCCTAATGGCTCCGCCAACTGCACACCGAACGAAAGGCGCCCCGGTGACTCCGAAGAAGGAAAGCGTGATGGCAGGCTTCAAGGCCTTCCTGATGCGCGGCAACGTGATCGATCTGGCGGTGGCGGTCGTCATCGGTGCCGCGTTCACCAACATCGTGAACGCGGTCGTCAAGGGTGTCATCAGCCCGGTGGTCGGTGCCTTCGGCACCAAGGATCTGGAGGGCTACAAGTCCTGCCTGAAGGGCAGCTGCCAGGTCGTGAACGGCGAGGTGCAGGGCATCCAGATCGAGTGGGGGCTGGTCCTCAGCGCCACCCTGAGCTTCGTGATCACCGCCGCCGTCGTCTACTTCCTGATGGTCCTGCCCATGGCGAAGTACCTGGCCCGGCGGACGGACGCGGAGAAGGCCCGGGAGGGCGTCCAGGAGATCATGGAGGTCAGCGAGCTGGAGGTCCTCAAGGAGATCCGCGACCACCTGATCTCCCAGCGCGGCCCGAGCTCGAGCGCCGGAGCGGGGACGCACCCCACCCCCTAGCCGGCGACTCGCACCGGCGTCAGAGGTGGTGCGGCGGCTTCTCTTCGAGGAAGCGCGCGAGATCGGCGGCGCTGTCACTACCGCCGGGAGGCCGCTCGCCCCACCCGCGGTCCGTATCGTCCGCGGACTGCTGGTCCAGTGGATCGTCGAAGATCAGCTTCGGCTTCGTGGAATTCTCGGGGATGGGCTGTGTGCCGGGCTGCTTCGCGTCTCGCGGTCCGTGGGCGGGGGCGGTGCTCATACCTCCAGGGTACGCCGGTCATTCGGCCTCGTACCGCCTCGATCAGCGGTTTTTCCGCCTCGGTCGGAGGGGTCCTTCCGCTTCCGTCGGCGGGTCTCCCCGCTTCGGTCAGCGGTCCTTCGGGTCGAGCAGCCACAGGCCGAGGACGACGAGGAACGACAGGACCAGGAAGCCGGCGCCCCACCAGGCCGTGCCGGTGTCACCCGCCATCCACTCGTCGACCACGATCGTCAGACCCCACAGCTGGCCGATGACGACCGTGAGGGCCAGGGCGAGACGGGCGCTCAGCTTCGACGAGCGCTCGGGCTCCTGCTCTGTGCCGGCGCCGGGGCCGGGGCCGGTGTGGCGGATCCGCGGGTCGCCGTAGCCGCTGGTCGGCCGGATCTGCGGATAGCGCTCGTGGACGGGACGGTTCAGACGCGGCTGCGCGCTGCCCGGCGTGTACGCGGGGCGCGGCGGCAGCTCGGTCCCGGATGCGGGAGCCTGGGCATGGTCCTCGGCGGGAGGCTGGTCCCCGCCGGCGTCGGGGGCCTCCGGATCGCGGGGGAACGGGCTGTCGGTCATGTCCGCTCACTCCTCGTGCCCGCTCCGCCCGCCGAGGCTCCCGGGCAGCCGAGGCGCTCGGCCAGGTCCGGTCGGTCCGCGCCGAGCTGGCGGCACAGCCCCTCCTGGACGCTCTCCCCGGAGCGGGTGGTGCCGACGGCCCAGACACTGCCGTCGGTCTCCTCCACCAGGAGCACCTTGGGCAGTGCGCGCGGTGGCGGGCCCGCGGTCACCTCTCCCGTACGGGCGTCGAAGATTCCTTCGTGGCACGGGCAGTACAGCTCGCCCTCGCTGCCCCGGTCGTTGCGCCACAGCACGGCGCAGGCGAGATGGGTGCAGACGGCCGAGTAGCCGGCGAGGGTGCCGTCCTCCAGGCGGATGGCGACCGCCCGGTCCTCCTGCTCCGGGTAGCGGAAGGCGAGGGACTCGCCGGGCAGCAGCTGGTCGGCGATCTTCTTGACCTCGGGCGCCCCGTCCGAGTCTCCGTGGCGGTGCAGGATGCCGGAGGCGACGCCGATGCCGCCGATGGCGAGGCCGCCGGAGACGGTGGCGACGATCCGCAGATAGTCGCGCCGGGTGTTGAGCGAGTCCGCCGCGATGCGGTCGTGCAGCGCCTCCTGGGCGGCGTCGGCCGCTTCGGGGCCGTCGGCGGGGGGCTGTTCGGTGACGCTCATCAGACGGCCCTTCCGTTGATCTCGACGACGGGGAGGCCACCGGGGACCGGCCATTGGACCTTGTCGGCGGGGACGACCATCGCCACTCCCGTGGAGACGGTGGTGGTGCCGAAGGTGAACGAGTCGGCGACCTGGACGCCGGGGCGTTCGGCGCGGAGCTCGTCGAGGGTTCCGTAGAAGAGGGCGCCGGTGGGGCAGACGGTGGCGCACATCGGGGCGAGGCCATAGGCGGTGCGGTCGTAGCAGAGGTTGCACTTCATCTGCAGCTTCGCCTGGAGGTCGATCTTGGGGACACCGAAGGGGCAGGCGTTGACGCAGTTGGCGCAGCCGATGCAGCGGGTGGTGTCCGCCTGCTGCACCACCCCGTCGGCGGTGACGAGGATCGCGTCGGCGGGGCAGACCTCGGCGCAGGGCGCGACCGGGTCCTCGCAGTGCATGCAGACCGTGGGAAGGGAGGCGACGGAGTGGCCCTCGTCGGGGTAGTCGAGGTGGATCATCGACTTGCCGCGGTGCGAGTCGCACTCGCGGCAGGCCGAGACGCACGCCTGGCATCCGATGCAGCGCCCGGGGTCGATGAAGATCGTGCGGCCCATCATGAGCGGCGTCAGCTCCTCTCCGCGGTGCCACGGCCCTGCGGGGACGTGGGGGGCAGGGGGTCGGTGCGGGAGACCTGGGTCTCGGGGTAGGCGACGTGTCCCGGCGCGGTCGGCGGTGCGGGGACCTCGTCGATCCGCTCCGCGGCCTCGATGCGGGCGGCGCAGACCTTGTACTCGGGGATCTTCGAGCGCGGGTCGAGGGCGTCGATGGTGAGGGCGTTGGCGGCCGTGGGGACCGGCCAGTGGTACGGCACGAAGACGGTGTCGGGGCGGATCGCCTCGGTGACCAGGGCGGGGAAGACCTCGCTGCCGCGGCGGGTGACGACGCGGACCGGGTCGCCGTTGCGGAAGCCGTGGGAGGGGTGGACCTCGACCCAGGGGCGTGGGGTCTGTTCGACGAGGGCGCCCAGGCGGCGGGTCTGGTTGCCGGAGAGGAAGTGGGCGACGGTGCGGCCGGTGGTGAGCGAGAGGGGGTACTCCTCGCTGTACGGGTCCATGGGCGGGTGCCATTCGACGACCTGCAGATGGATCTTGCCGTCCGGGTGGTAGGTCCTGCCGTCCTCGAAGAGGCGCGGGGTGCCCGGGTGGTCGGTGGAGGGGCAGGGCCAGGCGATCCCGCCGGTCTCCTCCAGGCGTTCGTAGGTGATGCCGTAGTAGTCGTTGACCGTTCCGGCGGAGGCGATGCGGAGCTCCTCGAAGACGGAGCGGGAGTCGGGGAAGACGAACTTGTCGCCGGCGCCGAGGCGTTTGGCGAGCTCGCAGATCACCCAGGTGTCGGTGCGGACTCCGGCGGGCGGTTCCTGGGCCTTGTTGTGCTTGACGACCCGGGCCTCGGCGTTGGCCATGACGCCTTCGTCCTCGGCCCAGACGGTGACGGGGAAGACCACGTGCGCGTTGGCGGCGGTCTCGGAGAGGAAAAAGTCGAACTGGGCGTGGAACTGGAGGGTGTCGTAACCGTTCTTGACGGTCGCGTAGTTGGGGAGGGAGACGAAGGGGTTGTTGCAGATGCCGATCAGGCCGCGGATCTCCTCGCGCTGCATCTGCCAGACCATCTCCATCATGGAGGTGCCGGCGGGCGGGAGTTCGGACTCCTCGATGCCCCAGATCTCGCAGATCTGGCGGCGGTGCTCGGGGTTCGTGATGGAGCGGCCGCCCGGCAGCAGGTCGGACTTCTGGCCGTGCTCGCGGCCGCCCTGACCGTTGCCCTGGCCGGTGATCGTTCCGTAGCCGGCGCCGGGTTTGCCGATGTTCCCGGTGGCGGTGCACAGGTTGATGATCGTCAGGCAGTTCTCGACGCCCTGGGAGTGGTGCTCGACGCCGCGCGCATGCCAGGCCATCGCCTTGCCGGCGCCGGCGAACATCCGGGCGGTCTGCACGATCTGTTCCTCGGGCACGCCGCAGATCTGGGCGGAGCGGGAGGGCGGGTACGCCTCGACGGTGCGCTTCACCTCGTCCCAGCCGGTGGCGTGCGCGGCGAGGTATGCCTCGTCGGTGAGGCCCTCGGCGACGATCACGTGGAGGACGGCGTTGAAGAACGCGGAGTCGGTGCCGGGCCTGAGGGCGACGTGGAGGTCGGCGGTGCGGGCGATCGCCGTCTCGCGCGGGTCGACGACGATCAGAGAGGCGCCGCGGTCCCGGGCCCCCCAGAGGTACTGCGTCATCACGGGGAAGCATTCGCCGACGTTGGAGCCGGCGATGAGGAGACAGTCGGTGAGGAGGATGTCGGAGAACGGGTTGCCGGCCCGGTCGATGCCGAAGGACAGCTTGTTGGCGCCGGCGGCGGACACCATGCACAGGCGGCCGTTGTAGTCGACGTGCCGGGTCTTCAGGGCGACGCGGGCGAACTTCCCGACGAGATACGTCTTCTCCGAGTAGAGGCTGGCTCCGCCGAGCAGGCCGAAGGAGTCGTTGCCGTACTCGGCCTGGATGCGGCGGATCTCGGCGACGGTGAAGTCGAGCGCCTCCTCCCAGCTCGCCTCCCGGAAGGGCTCGTCGCGGTTGCTCCGCATGAGGGGGGAGGTGAGCCGGTCGGGGTGGTTGACCTGCTGGTAGGCGTTGATGCCCTTGGGGCAGAGCCGCATCCGGTTGATGTCGTGGTTGCGGGGTTCGACGCCGAAGACCTTGCCGCCTTTGTCGACGCGCAGGTACATGCCGCACTGGACGCCGCAGAAGCAGCAGTGGGTGGGGACGAGCGTCTCGCCGTTCTGGTCGGCGTGCCAGCGGTCGGCCGGGATGCCCCCGGCGTCGCGGAAGTTGCGGGTACCGGGCGGGGCGATGGACGGGTCGAGCGGAAGGGGGTGCTGCCCTGCCTGCTGCTGCGTCACTTGAAGCCCTTCTTGACGTGGGTGAGGTAGGCGGTGCCGCGCAGGACGCGCTTGCAGCGGGGGCAGTACTCGGTCCATGCGTCGAAGCCGAGCTTCAGATCGCGCATGGTGCCCTGGAGGTTCTCGACATAGGGAGGGGTGTCGATCGGCTCCTGGCAGCGACGGCAGAGGAGGACCTCTTCGCCCTTCTTCCGGGAGGTGTACTTGAACAGCTGCATGCCGACGGCGGCGGGCCGCTGGACGATGTGGAAGAACTTCCCGAACGGGATGTAGATGAGGGTGAAGACCACCGACACCATGTGCAGGATCGCCAGGAACTCGTAGCCGCCGCCGTGCAGGAAGATCGACGAGAAGGTGAGCAGCAGCCCGGTCACGGAGATGACGATGAGGGCGATCAGCGGGACCAGGTCGTAGGCGAAGCGCTGACCGGTGATGGCGCCGCGGTCCTTCATACGGCGCCACAGGAAGTAGGAGGCGCCGGGGATGACGAGGACGGCGGCGATGTCGAGGCCGTGGAACATCAGCCAGCCGACGATGTTCAGCGCGTCGAAGCCGAGGACCTTGAAGCCCCAGATCCGCATCTCGTAACCCGGCCCGGAGCCGGTGGAGGAGGTGAAGGTGAACCAGCCCCAGGTGAGCGGGAAGGTGATGAGGGCCGCCAGGATGCAGCCCCAGAAGATCAGCTGGTGGGCCGCCCAGCGGGCGTGCGATCGGGCGCCGAGGAACTTCTGGAAGCCGAGATAGGTGGCGATCATCTTCGGCAGGGCGGTGGGTGCCCTGCGGAAGTTGGCGGCGGAGAAGAAGGAGCGCCAGCCCTGCTTGAACAGTCGGCGGGCGCCGGGGGCGGAGATCCACACGGTGTAGCGGTAGGCGACGCCGAAGGCCAGGAAGACCGTGGCGACGGCGTACGGGAGGAGAGCCGAGTCGAAGTCGCGCAGGAGCCGGCTGCCGAGGACGATCGCGACGATCAGCAGCACGGAGACGGCGGTGCCGGCGAGCACGGCCCGCCGGCGCACGTCGGCGGGCGTCTGGACGACGGGCGCGGGCCCCGGGGACGACGGCGCCTCGGGCACGGTCGTGGTCGTCGTCGCGGACGTCGTCGGAGTCGTCGAGGGCGCGTTCGGGGCGGGCCGGCCCGGCGTTGGATCCACGGGGCCCTGCGGTGGCTCGGTCACCCGGTCACCGTAAGGGGATATGTCAGGGATGAACCCCTTTTGGGGTACGAGTGGGTGAGGGTGTCGCTCAGATGGCGTTCAGGCCGTGATAGCGGAAGAGCGCTCGGGCCTCGGCCATCTGCTCGGGGGTCGGGGAGGGCGTTTCGTGGAGGGTGAAGGGCATGGCGAGTGCCTGCCACTTCGCTTCGCCGAGCTTGTGGAAGGGGAGGATGTCGACGCGCGAGACATTGCCCAGGCCGGCGGCGAACGCGGCGATCCCGATCGCGTCGTCGCTCCCCTCCATTGCACGCCTTCCGATCGCCCGGAACGGTCGGCAATGGTCACCGGTCGAGGGCCGTTGGTCCCGTCTCCGGAAAGCGGAAAGACCCCGCCTGGGCGGGGCCTTTCGCACGGGGAGAGCGGGTGGGTCAGCTCGGTGCCTCCGCGCCCTTGCGGGCGTAGAACCACCAGGTCACGACCGTGCAGCCGACGTAGAAGGCGACGAAGCCCCACATCGCGCTGGTCACGGCCATCGAGCCGAAGAGCGCCGGTATGAAGAAGAAGCCGAAGGCGGCGATCCCCGAGGTGAAACCGGTGACCGCACCGGACTCCATCTCCGACTGCTTCAGCGCCTTTCCGTACTCCGGAGTGCCCTCCGTGAGCCCCTTCAGATGGGTGCCGCGGAAGATGACCGGGATCTGGCGGAAGGTCGAGCCGTTGCCGATGCCGGAGAAGAAGAACGCCGCGAGGAAGCAGAAGAAGAAGCCGTAGAAGCTGCCCGTGTCGGATCCCGACGGGAGGAAGGTGATCACGCCGATGATCGCGGCCGCCATGCCCACGAAGGACAGGATCGTCACCCGGGCACCGCCCCACTTGTCGGCGATCCAGCCGCCCGCCCACCGGGCCAGGGCGCCGACCGCCGGGCCCATCCAGGCGTAGGTGGCGATCGAGTAGTCCGGGAACGTGGTCTTGATCAGCATCGGCAGCGCGGCCGCGAAGCCGATGAAGGAGCCGAAGGTGCCGACGTACAGCCAGGTCATCAGCCAGTTGTGCTTGCGCTTGAAGATGATCTTCTGCTGGCGGAAGGGGGTGGAGGCCACCTTGAGGTCGTTCTGCCCGAACCAGGCCACGGCCGCCAGGACGAGCAGCACGGGCACCCACAGGAAGGCCGCGTTCTGCAGGTGGACCGGGGTCCCGTCCGCCGTGTGCTGGGCGGTGCCGATCGCGATGGTCGACCAGGTGATGACGATCGGGGTGAGCAGCTGGACCGCCGAGACGCCCAGGTTGCCGAGCCCGCCGTTGACACCGGTCGCGCTGCCCTTCTTCGCCTTCGGGAAGAAGAAGCCGATGTTCGCGAGCGAGGAGGCGAAGTTGGCGCCGCCGATACCGCACAGGGCCGCGATGGCGACCATCACGGCGTACGGGGTCGACGGGTCCTGGATCGCGATGCCCAGCCAGATCAGCGGGACGATCAGCACGACCGTCGACAGCGCGGTGAAGCGGCGCTGGCCGACCATCGGGCCGAGGAAGGTGTAGAGGATCCGGGCGGCGCCACCGGTCAGCCCGGGGATGGCCGTCAGCCAGAAAAGCTGCGAGGTGGAGAAGCCGAAGCCGACGTCCTTCAGATTGGTGGCGGTGACGCTCCACACCTGCCAGACGACGAAGGCCACCAGGAGCGCCGGCACCGCGATCCACAGATTGCGGTTCGCGACGCGCTTGCCGATCGACTGCCAGAAGAGCTCGTTCTCCGGCTCCCAGTCCGTGATCGACTTCCCGGGCCGGTACTGCTCCGCGTCGTACGAGGGGGCCGGTCCGCCCGCCGCTCTGGTGTCCTGGAGTACGGAACTCATGGCGCTTCCCTGGGGATCGGGGCTTCCTTACCCGTCCAGGCTGCGCCCGCGCGCCAGGGCAGGTCAGAGGCCATGGTCGCGACCCGGGCGGGCGGAGGTCCCGTCCGTCCCGGGCCGTTCGCACATCCCGGTCCCCCACCGCCCCGCCCGCCCAAGGGCTCCGCGTGCCGATCGCGCCGGTGGGTGGCGGGCTCGTGGTGTCCTGGGGCGCATGACGCAACCGTTCCTGCCCCTCATCGCGCGGTCGCGCGCCGAGGCGCACCGCGCCGCCACGCCGCTCGAGCTCTTCTTCGACCTCTGCTTCGTCGTCGCCGTCGCCCAGGCCGGCGCCGAGCTCGTGCACGCGGTCGCCGAGCACCACACCGCCGACGGCATCGCCCACTACGCGATGGTCTTCTTCGCGATCTGGTGGGCCTGGATGAACTTCACCTGGTTCGCCTCCGCCTACGACAACGACGACGTCCTCTACCGCGTCGCCACCTTCGTCCAGATCGCCGGTGTCCTCATCCTCGCCGCAGGCGTCTCCCGCGTCTTCGAGGACGACTTCCTCGTGGCCGTGCTCGGCTACGTCGTCATGCGGCTCGCCCTCTCCTTCCAGTGGCTGCGCGCCGCGCACCACGCGACGGACCCGGTCGAGCGCGCCATGTGCCACCGGTACGCGGGCGGCGTGATCCTCTGCCAGATCGGCTGGACCTTCCTCCTCTGGGCCCCCGAGTCCGCCCGCCCCTGGATCTTCCTCGTCATGATCGTCGCCGAACTGGCGGTGCCGGTGATCGCGGAGAAGGACACCAAGACCCACTGGCACGCGCATCACATCGCCGAGCGCTACGGCCTGTTCACGATCATCGTGCTCGGCGAGACGATCGCGGCGGCGACGGTCGCGGTGAAGACGGGCGTCAGTGAGTACGACGCCCTCGACGAACTGCTCCCGATCGCCGCCGGCGGCCTGCTGATCGTCTACGCCGCGTGGTGGATCTACTTCGCCGTCCCCGCCCACGTCCGCCTCCACTCCAACCGGAAGGCGTTCCTCTGGGGCTACGGCCACTACCTCATCTTCGCCTCCGCCGCCGCCATCGGCGCCGGCATCGAGATCGCCGTCGAGCAGACCGTGGGCAAGGCCCACATCTCCACGCTCGCCGCCTCCTCCGCGGTGACGATCCCCTCTGCGCTCTTCCTGCTCTGCGTATGGCTGCTGCACGCCCGCTACTTCAAGATCGGTATCGCCCAGCAGCTCGTCCTTCCCGTCTCGTCGCTGGCGATCCTGATGTGCACGTTCGCCGGCCGCTGGGCGGTCCTGGCGGCCGGTCTCGTCGCGGCGGCGACGGTGGCCGTCGGGGTGACGCTGGCCTCGCGCAACCCCGCGTCGCGCGGCATCGGACCCGGCCACGGACCGAACGACCGTGGTACGCAAGGACCATGACGAAGAACGAGGCACCGCACGACGCCATCACGGACGTGACCGGACTGCGGGTCGGCCACGCGCGCGTGGACGGGCCGAACGCCCTCAGCGGCACCACCGTCGTCCTCGCCCCGGAGGGCGGGGCGGTGGCGGGCGTGGACGTACGGGGCGGCGGACCGGGCACCCGGGAGACCGACGCGCTCGACCCCCGTAACGTCGTCCAGCGGATCGAGGCCGTGGTCCTGACCGGCGGCAGCGCGTACGGACTCGAGTCGGCGGCCGGAGTGATGGCCTGGCTGGAGGAACAGGGCCGAGGGGTACGGGTCGGGCCTGACCCCTCGCACGTGGTCCCGGTCGTCCCCGCCGCCTGCGTCTTCGACCTGGGCCGGGGCGGCGACTTCACGGCCCGGCCGGGGGCGGCCACGGGGCGCGCCGCGGTGGAGGCCGCCGCGGCGACGGAGCTCCACGCGCGCGTGGAGACGGGCGCCGTCGGCGCGGGCACCGGCGCCGTCGTCGGGGGGCTCAAGGGCGGGGTCGGCACGGCGAGCACGGCCCTGGACTCGGGCATCACGGTAGGTGCGCTGGTCGTCGTCAACGCGGTCGGCTCGGCGGTCGACCCGGAGACGGGAGCGCTGTACGGGCAGTACTTCCAGGGCCGGCCCGAGTATCCGGACGGGGCCGTCCACGAGGCCGCTCAGGGGCGCCTCGCCGAGGCCCGCGCGAAGAACACCCCGCCGCCTCTGAACACAACGCTCGCGGTCGTCGCCACCGACGCCGTCCTGACGCGGGCGCAGGCGCAGAAGTTCGCCGGGACGGCGCACGACGGCATCGCACGCGCCATCCGTCCGGTCCATCTCCTCAACGACGGGGACACCGTCTTCGCCCTCGCGACCGGGGAGCGGGAGCCGGACGCGAAGGCCGGTCCGCTCGCCCTGAACGAGATCCTGGCGGCGGGCGCGGACGCGGTGACCCGGGCGATCGTGCGCGCGGTCCTGGAGACCGCCGACGGAGTCGCGGGTCCGGGCGGCCACTTCCCCTCGTACCGCGAGCTGTACGGACCCGGGCCTGCTGTCGACTCCCTTTACAACAAGGGGAGTTGAGACCGCGTGACGGACGGACGGGAACTTCCCGCGCGACCCCTTCGTTTTGCCGAACCCCGGACACGATGTCAGACCCAGGGACTACGTTAAGCAAGCACCGAGTGACATGCGGCGACGGCCTGGAGACCCTCTTGAACGATCCGCAGGATCCTCACGATCCGTACGAGACGACCGAGACGCAGGTGGAGCGGCTCCTGGGCCGGGCGCTCAACTCCTTCGATCTGCCCGACAGTACGGTCGAGTGCCTGGAGACGGCGCTCGCCCACTCCAGCGCGCTGTACTCCTCGCACCACAGCGCGTCGCTGCACAGAACCACGCATCGCCACACCTATCTGCTCGCCGACGGCACGGCGCTCAGCCTGTGGGAGCTGGTGCACAACTCCGGCCGGGACGGCGCCGAGCAGCACGAGCTGTACGCGGACGAGGCGGAGGCCCGGCTCGCCGCGTCACGGCTGCCGAGCGGTCTCGACCCCGGCTGGGGCACCGAGCGCGCACCCGGCCGGGACTCCGACGAGGACGGGGACCTGGAGCTGCTGAGCGCACTGCTGTCCCGCCCGATACCGACGCAACCCCGGATGTACGAGCCGGACAACTCCGCGGACCACGCGCGCCGGGTGCTGCGCCGCGCGGAGAACGCGGACCGGCCGGGCGAGGAGACGGCACGCAGACTGCGGGTGGCGTTCGCACACCACATCACGCAGGCGTTCGGCCGCCAGTGCGCGGTGGAGAGCGGCCGGGACGCCGGATTCACGCTCTACGAGCATGCGTTCCTGCTGCTCGACGGCGGCGAACTGAGCCTGTGGGAGGTCGAGCACACGGCGACACCGGACGGCCGGCACATGTGCGAGGTGTACGAGAACGAGCACCGGGCCCGCGAGGCGATGGAGCACCGCGCGCGCGTGCGGTGAGGCGGGAGCCGGGCCCCCCGCGCGATTCCCCTGTACGTGCCGAGGGCGGCCGGCGCTCAGCGCGTCGGCCGCCCTCGGTCTCTCCTCCGGGCCCGGACACCGGACGGCCCGCCCGGGCCGTCCGCCGGCCTCAGGGCTTGCGGACCAGGAGTGCCACCGTGACGCCGGTCAGGCGCTCGGTGCCGGTCGCGGTGTAGTGCTTCCGCAGGGCGCGCGCCTGCGGAGCGGGCAGCGCTTCCAGCGGGTCGGCCGCGCCCTCGGGCACGACCAGCCAGATCCGGGCCTCGCTCCCGAGGCAGGCCGCCGGGTCCGGACACTCCGAGGACCACAGGTCCGCGCGGTCCGCGGCCGAGCGGGCCAGGAAGACGTCCCGGGGCCGCAGTTCGTCGGGCAGATAGTGGCGGACGCCCAGGTCCAGCAGCCGCCAGTAGTCCTCGCCCCGGTCGTACACGACGGCGTCGCCCGGCCGGTGGTACTTGGCGATGGTCGCGGCGGCGCCCTTGTAGTCCACCCCGTGCCAGAAGTGCGCGTACGTCTCCCGCACGGACCGCTGCTCGGGCAGGCTCAGCACGGCCACGGCTACCAGGGCGACGGCGAGGACGGCACGGGAACGCAGCGCGGCGAGCGCCGCACCGGCCAGGACCGCCCACGCCGGCAGGGTGAAGAGCAGGTACCGGTAGAAGAAGTACGAGATGTCGCCGTGCGAGACCGCCCACAGGGCGAGGACCGGCAGGACGGCCATGGCGGTCACGGCCGGGACAGGCCCCCAGGACGCCGGCCGCCAGGAGCCGCGCGTCGACGCAGGCGTGCCGGCGCGGCCGGCCCGCGTGCGCTCCGCCCAGGCCGACACGGCCAGCACCGTCGCCGCCCCGGCGAACGTCCCGGAGGCGTACAGCTGTGGGAGGAAGGCGGCCAGGCTCTCCAGGTTCGGTTTCGGGATCCAGGCGATCTGACGGGACGCCTGCCCGCTGCCGAGCACCGCGACCGGCGCGGCGGCGACCACCCCGGCCAGTGCGGCGAGCCCCGCCCGCACGGCGAGCGCGCGGTCGACGCGGGCCCATGCGGCCACGACGACCACTTGCCCGACCAGCGCCGTCAGCGCGACCAGGTGCAGCAGCCCGACCGCGGCCACGCACCCGGCGTACGCGGCCCAGCGCCCCACGCGCTCCGGCCGGTCCAGGGCCCGCAGCAGCGCCAGCGTGGCGAGCGCGACGGCGAGGACGACCAGGGCGTACGGGCGGGCCTCGTGGGCGTAGCGGACCACCACGGGGGTGAGGGCGAAGAGCAGACCCGCGGCGAGTCCGGCACGGCGGCCGAACAGCCGCTGCCCGATCAGCGCCGTGCAGGCCGCCGCACCGGTCATCGCGAGGACGGACGGCATCCGCAGGGCGGTGACGGAGTCGCCGAAGACGACCGTCCACCCGTGCATCAGCAGGTAGTACGCGGTCAGGACCGCGTCCACGTTCCCCACCGTGTCGAGGAGACGGTCGGTGGAGCGGGTGACCATGTCCCAGGTGTTGAGCTCGTCCTCCCACAGCAGCGGGTGGTCGATCTCGTACAGCGTCAGGGCGAGGGTGACGAGGGCCGGCCACAGCCAGACACCGTGCCGCTTGCCGCCCTCGCGGCGCGGCGCGGCGGGGCGGCGGGTGGCGGCCGGGGCGGGATCCCGGACCTCGGCGGCGACGGAGGAGGGCGTTCCCACGGCCCGCCCCTAGCCGCGCACCGGCGCGGGCGCGTCGGCGGCGGGCGCGTCGGCGGCAGGCGGAGCGGCCGCGGGAGCGGCGTCGGGAGCGGCGTCGGGCGGAGCGGCGGCCGCGTGCGGGATCGGGGCGGCGCCGAGCTTGCCGACGGCGAACTCTCGGTTGGCCCGGGTCTGCTTGCGGTACGGCTCGGGCAGGTCCGGCAGGGCGAGCAGCCGGTCGCACGCGGCGAGCGAGCCCGCGTAGTCGCCGACCCAGTAGGCGGTGATCGAGAATTCGAACAGCAGGCCCCAGCGGTACACCCACGGCTGCAGGAAAAGCAGGTCGTCGCGCGGCTGCTCCCGGTCGAGCACGGCCGAGACGATCGCGTGGGCGGAGTGGTGGCGGCGTAGCTTGCGCAGCCGTGCCGTCAGTTCGTAGCAGGCTTCGAGGCGCTGCGGCCGCGAGTCCCAGGCGCGCGTGAGCGTGTCCATGGCGGCCGGCCAGTCGCCGGACTCCGCCCTGAGCACTCCGGACTGGAGGAGTGAGTAGTAGACCTCCTCACCCCAGCCGCCCATGGCCGCGCGGCGCTCGTAGAGCTTGATCGCCTCCCCGGAGCGGCCCATGTCGCGCATGGTCTGCGCGAGATAGAAGACCGTACGAGGGTTGCCGGGGTCGCGGTCGAGCTCGGCGCCGAGCAGCCGGGCGTCGCGTTCGAACTTGTCGTGGCGTGAGCCGCCGTCGTGACGGTCGTCGATGGCGAGGGCGTCGAGGTTCTCCTGGGTGTGGTCCCGGTCGGCGGTGAGGTACTCGTGGGTCACCCCCTCGTACCTCCACGGCAGATCGCCTCTGACCAGGCGTTTGATGCGGTACTCCAGCGTGCCCTTGTGGCGCAGCATGTACGCGTCGGCGGTCAGCGGGGGCAGCGGGCCCTCCTGGCACAGGACGAGGTCGGCGTCGAGGAGCAGGAGGTAGTCGGCACGGCCGCGGGCGTGGGCGATGTTCAGGCTGCGGTTGTGCCCGAAGTTGACCCACGGCTCCTCGTGCAGCTCTCCGGGGATCCCGTGGAGGGCCTTGCGGATGAGGTCCTGGGTGCCGTCGGTCGAACCTGTGTCGGAGATGACCCAGGTGTCCACCAGGTCGCGGACGGAGGCGAGGCAGCGCTCGATGACGCGGGCCTCGTTCTTGACGATCATGCACAAGCAGACGGATGGCTTCACGGCAACACCACTTCCGGTGGTTCGGCGGGGGGCGACCATAAGCACAGGCCAGGGACGGTCAGGGACGGCACGCCGACAGGCGCTTTCAGGTTCGCCACGCCGTACGCACCCAGGGGGATGGTGACGGTAGGCCAGGGTGTTGACAGTCCCCTCGGGGACGTAAAGGCACCGTGATCGCAGTCCGATGATCTGAAAGGAAGCTCGAACTCGCTTCCGGTGAATCACTCGATCCGGATGAAGAAGGAGCTGTTGCATGAGTCCTGATTCCAGGACCAGGTCCGCCTTTGGCCCGCTCCCGCGACGCCGCGCCTGGCTCAACGGAGGTGCCATCGCATCGATCGCACTCGTACTCACGGGGTTCACGACTCCCGTCTCCGCCACGCCGCAGAGCGTGGCCGGTCCTTCGGGGGTGAACCTCGCCGGCACGCCTTCGGGCGACGACGAGTGCAGGGACCGCCCGCACCACGAGGGACGACCGCACCACGAGGACGGCCGGCCGCCGGAGCTGTGGGGGCCGGTCTCGAACGAGAAGAACGCCGCGATGCCGCAGGAGGGCGAGGCCCAACTCGGCGACCTCCAGGGCTTCGTGGACCACCACGTCCAGCAGTTCCTGGGCGGCGGCCTCGCGGAGTACCTGCAGGCGGCCTCGGAACACGACCGCTACGTCCGGGCACTGCCTGTGGGCGGCCCGGACCACTGCGAGCAGGGTCCCCCGGGCCCGACGGGAGCGACGGGAGCGACGGGCGCCACCGGAGCCACCGGCGCCACGGGAGCGACCGGAGCCACCGGAGCGACGGGCGCCACGGGAGCCACCGGAGCGACCGGCGCCACGGGAGCCACCGGAGCGACCGGCGCCACGGGTGACACCGGACCGACCGGAGCAACCGGCGACACCGGCCCCACCGGGGCCACGGGAGCGACCGGCGCGACGGGCGCCACCGGGCCCACGGGCGACACCGGCCCCACCGGGGCGACCGGCGACACCGGGCCCACGGGCGCCACCGGTGCCACGGGTGCGACCGGTGCCACGGGTGCGACCGGCGCGACGGGTGACACCGGGCCCTGCTCCGACATCGACCTCTACGCGCCGAACGGCGACGAGGACTTCCAGGTCGTTCTGCACAACGGCAAGACGTCCGTCGGCCGGGCCCCGGCGCTCGGTGGGACGATCGTCTGGCAGGACCTCACCAACGCGAACGACATCCCTGGTCCCCCGCTGGACCCGGACAACGATGACTACCCGGCAGGCGTGTGCGCCGTCGGCATCGAAGCCCAGGGCGACGACGCCTACGTCAAGGTGATCACGAATACCGGCGAGGTGTGGCAGACACACGGCGACATCAACGGCCAGTTCACCTGGGACGAGGACTGGGACGAGCAGTCGACCCCGCCCGCGGTGGCCATGCGCACCATGAAGTTCGGCCGCGCCCTGGACACCGGAGGTGTGGTGAACCGCTCCTGACCTGAGCGACGCGCCCGAGGGCGGTGCACTCGCCGTACGCACCGCCCCTCGGGCCCGCGGGGCCGGTCGGGCACGTCAGGAACGCCCGTGCGGCAGACGGTCCGTACGACGAAGGCCCGGACCGGGATGTCCCGGTCCGGGCCTTCGTCGTGCAAGGCGCGAGGTCAGTGCGTGAGCACCGGCTCCTTCGCGGCTCCCTCGGAGTCGTCCGCTTCCGCCTCCGCGCCCTCCACGTGCTGCTTCGGCTTCGCCGGCAGCGCGAACATCACCAGGAAGATCGCGGCGAGCACCGCCACCGCCCACCCGAGCGCGTTCTGGAAGGCGTCCGTGAACGCCGCGCCCACCTCGGCCGGAGCCTTCGCGAGACGCTCCTCGTCGATCACGCCGAAGAAGACGACCGAGACGAGTCCGAGCCCGAGCGCGTTGCCCATCTGGCCGGTCGTGTTGATCAGGCCCGACGCCGAGCCCGCGTGCTCGCGCGGCACGTCCGAGAGGACCGCGTCCGTCAGCGGGGCCACGATCAGGCCCATGCCCAGACCCATGACCACCAGCGGCGGAATCATCTGCCAGGAGTCGATCGCCGTGCCGTAGCGGCCGGCCACACCCATGTAGAGCAGCACACCGGCGGCCATCGTCAGCGCGCCCGCCTGGAGCACCTTGCGGCCGAAGCGCGGCACCAGCTTCTGGACCGACAGCCCGGCCGCCGTCGAGACGGCGATCGAGAACGGCACGCCCGTCAGCCCCGCCTTGAGCGGGGTCCAGTGGAGCCCGACCTGCATGTACAGCGTCCAGACCAGGAAGAAGATGCCCATCACGACACCGAAGGTCAGCTGCACCGCGATGCCCGCCGCGAAGCTCTTCACCTTGAACAGCGACAGCTCGAGCAGCGGGGAGCCGTCCTTCTTCGTCTTGTACTTCTCGTAGGCGATGAGGGCGGCGAAGACGACGAGGCTGCCGGCCATGCACAGGTGGCCCCAGAGCGGCCAGCCGGTCTCGCGGCCGCGCGTCAGCGGGTAGATCAGCATCAGCAGCGCCAGCGTGACCAGCATGACGCCGACGATGTCGAGGCGGAGCGCCTTGGGCGCCTTCGACTCGGTGATGAACTTCCGGCCGAGCAGCAGGCCGACGATGCCGACCGGCAGGTTGATCAGGAAGATCGGCCGCCACTCCAGGCCGGCGATGTTCCACTGCGTGAGCAGCGCGCCGAGCAGCGGGCCGGAGACCGCGCCGAGGCCGATGATCGCGCCGAACATGCCGAAGACCTTGCCGCGCTCGTGCGCGGGGAAGGTGACGTGGATGATCGACAGGACCTGCGGAACCATCATCGCCGCCGCGGCGCCCTGGAGCAGGCGGGATGCGACCAGCATCTCCGGGTTCGCGGCGAAGCCGCAGAGCGCGGAGGCGACGGTGAATCCGGCGGTGCCGAGGAGGAACAGCCGCTTGCGGCCGAAGATGTCGCCGAGACGTCCGCCCGTGATCAGACCGGCGGCGAACGCGAGGGCGTAGCCGGCGGTGATCCACTGGATGGCACCGAACGAGGCGCCGAGGTCGCGCTCGATGCTCGGAATCGCGATGTTGACGATCGTGGCGTCGACCAGGTCCATGAAGGCCGCGGTCATGACGATGGCGAGGGCTATCCAGCGCCGGCGGTCCGCGACCGCTTCGGTGGCGGCCTGCGCTTCCGTGGCCGCTTCCGGAACGGCGTCGTGTGAACTCATACGATGAAGATAGAGGCCATGTAGGTCAGCTGATGTCCTAGATAAACGGCACCCTGGAAGGCATGACGGACACTCCCGCACGACTTCTGAATCTGCTGTCGCTGCTCCAGACTCCGCGTGAGTGGCCGGGCAGCGAACTGGCGGACCGGCTCTCGGTCTCCGCCCGCACGATCCGGCGGGACATCGACCGGCTCCGGGAGCTCGGCTACCCGGTCGAGGCGACGAAGGGCGCGGTGGGCGGGTACCGCCTGGTCGCCGGTGCGGCGATGCCTCCGCTGCTCCTCGACGACGAGGAGGCGGTCGCGATCGCGGTGGGGCTGCGGGCGGGGGCGGGGCACGCGATCGAGGGTGTGGAGGAGGCGTCGGTACGGGCCCTGGCGAAGCTGGAGCAGGTGCTGCCGTCGCGGCTGCGCCATCGTGTCTCCACGCTGCAGAACGCGACGATCCCGCTGACGCGCGGGGACGGGGCGACGGTCGCGCCGTCGACCCTGACGGCGCTGGCGGGCGCGGTGACGGGGCAGGAGCGGCTGCGCTTCGGCTACCGGGCGGGGGACGGCACGGAATCACGGCGCCTGGTGGAGCCGTACCGGCTCGTGTCGACGGGGCACCGGTGGTATCTGGTGGCGTACGACCTGGAGCGCGAGGACTGGCGCACGTTCCGGGTGGACCGGGTGTCGGACCCGTTCGCGACGGGGGCGCGGTTCACGGCGCGGGAGCTGCCGGAGGGCGGCGCCGCCGCGTACATGGCGCGCTCGATCAACCGTGGGCAGCGGCCCGAAGTCGACCTGGACGTCACCTTCCACGCCTCGGCGGAGACCGTGACGGCCCGCCTGCCCGCCCACCTGACCCTGACGGCGACGGGCCCGAGCAGCTGCCGCCTGAGCACTCCCACGGCCGAGTCGATCGAATGGCTGGCCCTCCGCCTGGGCCTGGTCGACGTCCCCTTCACGATCCACGCCCCGGCCGCTCTGGTCACCTACGTGGCGGACCTGGCGACGCGCCTGGCGGCATCCACCACGAACTGACACGAACCGGAGCGAGGACGGCCGCGGCCCCGGGAGCCCAGAGCCCCCGGGGCCGCCGGGCGTCGGCCTGCCCGGCCCCAGGGTGGCCCGAGACCCACCCGTGACCTGCGGAAAGATCCACGACGGGGTTACCGCGGGTTCCGTCGCCGCGCACACAGGATCGTCACCGAACCGACATACCGAGCGGTCGGAACCCTCTTACGCAGGAGCCATACCCATGAGTAACGTACGCGGACCACCAGCGCCACCCGCCCGTTCCCCGGGGCGGCAAGGAGCGAGATCGATGTCGTACCACCAGTCTTTCCCCGGCCCACCGCCCGTACCGCAGCACCGGAATGCCGGGCGGCACCGCCAAGAGGCGGCGTCGCAGCCCTGGGAGGGTGGATCGCCGTCCTGGGACACCGATCCACAGGCGGCCTGGGACTCGTCCCCGCGAGCGTGGGACTCCTCGCCGCAGGGCTGGGACTCCGCGCAGCAGCCCTGGGACGCGTCCCCGCAGTCGCAACCGCCCGCCGCCACCGACGATCGTGATGATCTGCACCGGCTCGGATCGGCCTACCGCAGGCTCCGCCGCGTCGCCACCTTCACCGCGCTCGGCTACTTCGTCGTCTTCCTTTTCCTGTCCGCCTACGCCCCCTCGATGATGACCGGCAACATCACCGGTGGTCTCACCACCGGTCTGGTCCTGGGGCTCCTCCAGCTGCCCGTGGCGCTGGCCGCGATCGCGCTGTACGAGCGGATCGCGCGCAACCGCGTCGACCCGCTCGCCGCGGCGATCCGCGAACGCGCCGAGCAGGCGGCCGCGGCAGCCGCGCCCCGCCCGGAACGCCCGAGCCGCTCCGGACGTCCCGTGTGGCAGCAGCCCAACGGAGGTGCGCGCGCATGACCAGCTTCAGCTCCGGGGCCCAGACCATGTCGCTGATGGCGTTCATCGCGGTCATCACCGTCACGCTGCTGCTGTGCGTGATGACCGGCCCCGATCGTGACGACCTGGGCGAGTTCTACACCGGCTACCGCTCGCTCTCCCCCGTGCAGAGCGGCCTCGCGATCGCCGGCGACTACATCTCCGCCGGCACCGTGCTCGGCACCATCGGCATCATCGCGCTCGTCGGCTACGACGGCATCACGCTCGCCCTGAGCACCGTGCTCTCGCTGGTCCTGATGATGTTCCTGCTCGCCGAACCGCTGCGTAACGCCGGCCGGTTCACGATCGGGGACGTCTTCACCCGGCGTCTCCCCGGCCCCGCCGTGCGGATCACCACCGCCGCGGTCACGCTGACCGCACTGCTGCCGCTGGTGATCTTCCAGCTCGCGGGCGCCGGCGATCTCCTCTCCGTCGTCCTCGGCTTCCACGCCGACGGCTTCAAGACCGGGGCGATCGTGTTCCTGGGCCTGCTGATGATCGCGTACGCGGCGATCGGCGGCATGAAGGGCACCGCCTTCATCCAGATCGTCAAGACCGTCGCCCTGCTCGGCGCGTCCCTGGCGATCGCCGTTCTCATCCTCAACCGCTTCGACTTCAGCCTGCCCTCGCTGCTGGACGCCGCCAAGCGCGGCAGCGGGGCGGGAGACGCCTATCTCGCCTCCGGTCTGCAGTTCGGCGGCAACGAACTCGACATGATCAGCACTCAGTTGACGGTCGTGCTCGGCGCCGCGGTGCTGCCGCAGATCACCATGCGCATGTTCACCGCGCGCAGCGCGGCAGCCGTGCGGCGCTCGATGTCCTGGGCCGTGTCGACCGTCGTCGTGACCTGTCTGCTGATCGCCGTCATCGGCTTCGGCGCGGCGGCGATCGTCGGCCACCAGAGGATCGTCGCCGGCGACCCGCAGGGCAAGACGGCGTTCCTCATGGTCAGCCAGGCCGTCATGGGCACGGACCAGACGACCGTCGAGACACTGCTGTTCACGGCCGTGGCGACAGCCATCTTCCTCACCCTGCTGGCCTCGGTCGCCGGGATCACCCTCGCCTGCGCCAACACCCTGGCGCACGACCTCATCACGCACGGGCTGCGCCGCAAGGCGCAACTGAAGGGCTCCGCGGAGATGGCCATCGCCCGGACCGCCGCGGCGGTCGTCGGGCTCGTGGCGATCGCGATCGCCGCCGGTGCACGGCATCTGAACCTTCAGGCACTGCTCACCCTGTCGTTCTGCATCGGCGCGTCCGCGGTCGCACCGGCCCTCATCTACAGCCTCTTCTGGCGCCGCTACTCCCGTACGGGACTGCTCTGCACCCTCATCGTGGGCAGCGCCTCCGCGTTCATCCTCATGACCGGCAGCAACCTGGTGTCCGGATCGCCCCAGGCGATCTTCCCGGACCAGGACTTCAACTGGTTCCCGTTCACCACGTCGGGCATCCTCTCGGCCCCGCTGGGCTTCCTCGCGGGCTGGCTCGGCACGGTGCTCCGCGAACGCGACCCGGCCGACCAGCGCATGCGGTACGAAGCGGTGGAGGAGACGATCCTGGCCGGCACCCCCGCGGCGAACAGCGCCTCCGCGTCCTGACGCGCACGCCCCGACGAAAGGGCTCCCGGCCTGAAGTTCCAGGCCGGGCGCCCTTTCGGCTGTCCCGGGGTGCTCTCGTTCGGATCCTGCCGGGCTCGCGTGCCCTGATGCCGCACACTGATCCGGCCTGATCCGAACGGAAGGCCCTAGGCCACCGCGTCGAAGCCCGTGTCGCGGGCCATCTTCTTCAGTTCCAGGAGCGCGTGCTTCTCGATCTGGCGGATCCGCTCCCGCGTCAGGCCGTGCTCCTTGCCGACCTCGGTCAGCGTCCGCTCCCGGCCGTCCTCGATTCCGTACCGCATCCGGATGATCGAGGCCGTGCGGTGGTCGAGCTTGTCGATCAGGTCGTCGAGCTCCTCACTGCGCAGCAGCGTCAGCACCGACTGCTCGGGCGACACCGCCGAGGTGTCCTCCAGCAGGTCACCGAACTGCGTCTCGCCCTCGTCGTCCACCGACATGTTCAGCGAGACCGGGTCACGCGCCCAGTCGAGGACGTCGACGACCCGCTCCGGCTTGGTGTCCAGCTCGGCCGCGATCTCCGCCGGCTCCGGCTCGCGGCCGTGCTCCCGGTTGAACTCGCGCTGCACCCGCCGGATCCGCCCCAGCTCCTCCACCAGGTGGACGGGGAGCCGGATCGTGCGCGACTGGTCGGCTATGGACCGCGTGATGGCCTGGCGGATCCACCACGTGGCGTACGTCGAGAACTTGAAGCCCTTCGCGTAGTCGAACTTCTCGACCGCGCGCACCAGGCCCGCGTTCCCCTCCTGGATCAGGTCGAGCAGCGGCAGCCCGCTGCGCGGATAGCGTCGCGCGACCGCGACGACCAGCCGCAGGTTCGACTTGATGAAGAGGTCCTTGGCGCGCTCGCCCGCCTCGTAGAGCGCTTCGAGTTCCTCGCGGGACGCGCCGCCCGCCTCGCTCGACCCCGCCGCGGCAGCGGCCGATGTCACGACTCCGTCGAGGATCTGCCGGGCGTACACACCCGCCTCGATCGTCTGGGAGAGCTCGACCTCCTTTGCGGCGTCGAGCAGGGGCGTGCGCGCGATCTCGTCGAGGTACATGCCGACCAGGTCGCGGTCGGCGATCTCCCCGCCCACGGCGCGAACTCCGCTGGCCCGCGTGCTGCTCCCGCTCTTGGCGGACGAACGACGGGCGACGGCACGGGTTGCCATGCGTGCTCCCTTGCTGAGTAGGTCGCGACACCCTCTCGGGTGCCCTGCATCCGACGGAAACAACGACTGGAATCAGGACAGAATTCCCACCCGGCGCATCGATTTTCGCGATCATGCAGTACCCTGTGCCGCCATCAAGGGGGATAGATGCTGTCTGAATACGCGGATACGCAGGTCAGGGCGGGCACGGAGGGCGACCTGGAGGCCCTCACGGAGCTGTACAACCACTACGTCCGCGAAACCACGATCACCTTCGACACCGAGCCCTTCACACCGGAGCGTCGACTCCCTTGGCTCCGCTCCCACCCTGAAGACGGCCCGCACCGCCTTCTGGTTGCTCACGATGTCCGGAAAGAGGCGAAAAGCCGAATTCTCGGATATGCGACCAGCAGCCCCTTCCGCCCCAAGGCCGCGTACTCCACCTCCGTGGAGGTCAGCGTGTACCTCTCCCCGGACGCCGCCGGCCGGGGCATCGGCACACTCCTCTACGAGCGGCTCTTCGAGGCCCTGGCCGGCGAGGACGTCCACCGCGCCTACGCCGGCATCGCGCTCCCCAACGAGCCCTCGATCCGGCTCCACACCCGCTTCGGCTTCCGCCACATCGGCACGTACGGGGAGGTCGGCCGGAAGTTCGGCCGGTACTGGGACGTGGCCTGGTACGAGAAGGCCCTGCACGAGGAGCGGGTCCCGCGGCAGGAGTAGGTCCCACGGCAGACCGAGGACTAGGTCCCGGACTAGGTCGCTCGGCCGTTACGGATCACCCGCAGCCGCACCTACCGTCGCCCCATGGACGACACCACCGGCACCCTCGACGAAGCCCTCGAACGCCTCCACGCCACCGGCCCGGAGCGCCACGGCTGGCTCACCAACCACGCCCCGATGGCCGTCGAGGCGCTCGTGCGCAACGGTCACGCCCCGGCCGTGCACCGCTGGCTCGACCACTACCGCCACAAGCTGGAGGACATGCCGCCCCTCCACTCCCCCGTCACCGCCGCGAACTGGCGCGAGGCGCTCGGCGACCCGGCCCGGATCGCCGCCTGGGCGCGCTTCTTCGAGCGGGAGACCGAGGAGCGGCCCTGGCGGGAGGTGCTCTCCGAGTGGTGGCCGCGCCTCCTCCCCGGCATCGCGGGCGGCTCGACCCACCCCGTGATCCGTACCGGCCACGCCGTACGCACCCTCCTGACGACCCCGGAGACCGCGCCGCGCCGTGCGGAACTGGCCCATGCCCTCGGCTACTGGGCCGCCCGCCACAAGCCGCTGCCCCCGCTGACCGATCTCGCCGCCGCTCCGAGCGCGGCCGCGGCACTCGACGCCGTGCCGCCCGTCCCCCGCCAGGACGGCGGGATCCGCGACCGCCTCTCCCAGCTGACCGCGTTCCCCCGCTGGGGCGCCGCCCCCGACCCGGAGACCGCGCACACCCTGCTCACCGAGCTGGTCACGGCCGCGACCCACCGCTATGCCACCCACGGCCACGGCGAGCCGATCATGCTGGTGCATGCCGCGACCGCCCCCAACGCGGTCCTGCGCACCCTCCCCGCGCTGCCGCGCGAGCTGTGGGCGCCGAGTCTGTCGGCGGCCTGGGCGGCCTCGGCCGCGGTGACCGCCGCCTACACACCGCCCGAGCCGGCCGCGTACGCCTCCGTCACGCTCACCGCCGAGGAGGTCTTCGAGCGGGCGGCGGCGCACGGCGACGACCACACGATCAAGTTCACCGACACCGCGCTCGACGTCGGCGATCCGCTCGCGCTGGCCGCCGCGGTCCGCGCGGTCGAACTCAACCCGCCGGTGTTCTGAGCGGACGACTCCAGCCGACGCGCGGGGGCCGCCCGGAGCCTCCGTCGGACGACGACGCCGGGCCGGTGGGCTCAGCCGAACTGCACCGAGCGCTTCGCGAGGCCCATCCAGAAGCCGTCGATCACGCTCCGGCCACCGCCCAGGTCCCCCGCCGCGTCCGCCGCACCCAAGGTGACGAACAGCGGTGCGAAGTGCTCCGTGCGCGGGTGGGCGAGCCGGCCGGCCGGGGACTTGTGCTCGAAGTCGAGGAGCGAGTCGACGTCCTCCGCCTCCAGGGCGTGGCGCCCCCAGTCGTCGAACTCCGCCGACCAGCCCGGCACCCCCGGCCCGGAGTGCCGCAGCGCGGCCAGGTTGTGGGTGAAGAAGCCGCTGCCGACGATCAGTACGCCCTCGTCGCGCAGCGGGGCGAGCCGGCGGCCGATGTCCATCAGCTTCCGCGGGTCGAGCGTGGGCAGGGAGATCTGAAGTACGGGGACGTCGGCGTCCGGGAACATCTCCACGAGCGGCACGTAGGCGCCGTGGTCGAGCCCCCGGTCGGGGATGTCCTGCACGGGAGTGCCGGGACCGTGCAGGAGCTTGCGGACCGACGCGGCGAGTCCGGGCGCGCCCGGGGCCGCGTACCGCACCCGGTAGTAGTGCTCGGGGAAGCCCCAGAAGTCGTAGACGAGGGGGAGGGTCTCGGTCGCGCCCAGGGCGAGCGGGGCCTCCTCCCAGTGGGCGGAGACCATCAGAATGGCCTTCGGCCGGGGCAGCCCCGCCGACCAGGCGGCGAGTTCGCCGGGCCAGACCGGGTCGTCGGCGAGTGGCGGGGCACCGTGCGAGAGATAGAGGGCGGGCATCCGTTCCAGCGTGGTGTCGGCGTCCATGACGACCGCCTCCGTTCCGGGTCGATGACGTACGGGTCGACGTCGTGCGGACCGACGTCGTGTCGTCCGGACCGACCGACCCAGCCAGTCATTGAAAGTTCAAGCTCACCTGACATGACGAGCTTAGACCCGATCTAGTTCAACTTTCAAGAATGAGCCGTAGGATAGATACATGACCATGGCACCCAACGACGCGCCCCGCTGGCTCAGCGACGAGGAGCAGCACGTCTGGCGCGCGTACCTGCACGCCACCACCCTCCTCGAGGACCATCTCGACCGCCAGCTGCAGCGCGACGCCGGGATGCCGCACATCTACTACGGCCTGCTCGTCCAGCTCTCCCAGGCGCCCCGGCGGCGGCTGCGGATGACCGAGCTCGCCAAGGGCGCCAAGATCACCCGCTCCCGGCTCTCGCATGCCGTCGCGCGCCTGGAGAAGAACGGCTGGGTGCTCCGCGAGGACTGTCCCTCCGACAAGCGGGGACAGTTCGCGCACCTCACGGACGAGGGGTACGACGTGCTGGAGCGGACGGCCCCCGGCCATGTCGCCGCCGTACGGCAGGCGATGTTCGACCGGCTCACCCCGCACCAGGTGGAGCAGCTCGGCGAGATCATGAAGGTGATGGCGGAGGGGCTCCAGCCGACGGACCCGAACGCGGACCTGCCCTGGCTCCGCTGAGCGGAACCAGGGCAGGCGGCGACCGGGCGGCCGCGATGACGGGAATCCCGGCGCGATGACGGGGATCCGGGTCAGTGCGCGATGACGGGGATCTTCACCTCGTCCTCGGCGCCCTCGCCGGACCCGGACGCGGCCACCGCGCCGGTCCCCGGCTTCCCGGTGTTGATGAAGGTGGCGGCGATCGCGGCCGAGACGACCAGGATGCCGACGGCCCACCAGATGGCCGCCGCGTAGCCCTCGACCATGCCCTGGAGCTGGAGCAGCTTCTGGGCGCCCTGCGTGGTGGCGCCGGCCGCGTGGTCGGCGATGTACGCGGTCGTGGCCGAGGCGGCGATCGTGTTCAGCAGCGCCGTACCGATCGCGCCGCCGACCTGCTGCGAGGTGTTGACCATCGCGGAGGCCACACCGGCGTCCTGCGGGTCGACGCCGTGCGTGGCGAGCGACATGGCCGGCATGAAGGCCGTACCCATACCGAGGCCGAGCAGCAGCTGGGCGGGCAGGATCAGACCGGCGTACGAGGTGCCGATCTCCAGCTGGGTGAGCAGCAGCATGCCGACGGCGGCGGTCAGGAAGCCCGGACCCATCAGCCAGCGCGGGGGAACGCGCATCATCAGCCGCGTGCCGATCTGGGTCGAGCCGATGATCATGCCCGCGATCATCGGGAGGAACGCGAAGCCCGTCTTGACCGGCGAGTACCCCTTCACGACCTGGAGGTAGTACGTCAGGAAGAGGAACAGGCCGAACATCGCGATGATGGCCAGACCCAGCGACAGGTACACACCGCCGCGGTTGCGCTCGGTCAGGACGCGCAGCGGCAGCAGCGGCGACTTGACCTTCGCCTCGGTCAGGACGAAGGCGGCGAGGAGCACGGCGGAGGCGACGAACATGCCGACCGTGGTGGCGTCGGACCAGCCCTCGGACTCGGCGCGGGTGAAGCCGTAGACGAGCGCGACCAGGCCGAGGGTGGACAGGATCACGCCCGGGATGTCGAGCGGCGAACGGTTGCGCCCGTCGGCCGGCTCGCGGATGACGAAGTACGCGCCCGCCGCCGCGACGATCGCGAACGGGATGTTGACGAAGAAGGTCCAGCGCCAGTCCAGGTACTCGGTGAGGAAGCCACCGAGGATCAGGCCCACGGCGCCACCGCCACCGGCGATCGCACCGTAGATGCCGAACGCCTTGGCACGCTCCTTGGCATCGGTGAACATCACCGCGAGCAGGGAGAGCGCGGCGGGCGCGAGCAGCGCGCCGAACGCGCCCTGGAGCGCGCGGGCACCGAGCATCATCGCCTCGCCGGTCGCGGCCCCGCCGAGGGCGGAGGCGGCGGCGAAGCCGATCAGGCCGACGACGAAGGTGCGCTTACGGCCCCAGAGGTCCGCGATACGGCCGCCGAAGAGCAGCAGACCACCGAAGGCCAGTGCGTAGGCCGTGATGACCCACTGCCGGTTGCCGTCCGAGATCCCCAGGTCCTGCTGGGCGGAGGGCAGCGCGATGTTCACGATCGTCGCGTCGAGCACGACCATCAGCTGGGCGAGGGCGATGAAGATCAGCGCTTTCCAGCGCCTCGGATCCGTTTCGGACATGGGTGTGGCCACCTCTTGGTGCGTAAAGGGAAAACCGGACTTAAGTACAGGGGTGCCAGGGCTCGAGAGCGCGTCGTGGACCGCGCTTCGGCGTGTGCGTCCCGGGGCGTGCGCCTCGGGTGCGTTACGGGACGGTCAGCTCGGGGTCACGACTCGTCGGAGTCGCCCCGCAGATCCTCCAGAGTGGCGGCCGAGCCGGGCAGCACGGAGCGCGCGGGCGCTTCGAGACCGTCCAGGAACAGCTGCAGATGGCGGTGGACGAAACGGTCCATGTTCAGACAGGCGGTGCCCGGGAGCGGCCGGGTCAGCTGGGAGACGGCGACCAGCAGGTCACCGACGTCGACGTCGGGGCGGAGCCTGCCCGACCGGTGCGCCCGGTCGACGAGGCCCCGCACGGCCTCCTCCAACCGCGTGCGCTCGGCGACCAGTTCGGGCTGGTCCATCTCGAAGGTGCCGTCGAGCATAGGGCACAGGGCGCCGATGCGTTCGTCCGCGGCGCCGTGGGTGAAGCGGCGCAGCGCGTCGAAGGCGTCGAGCTCCCCCGCGTCCACGGCCGCGGCCGCCTCCTCCGCCAGGTCCGTGGTGCGGGACGTGACGGAGACGACGACCTCGTGGATCAGGTCGTTGCGCTCGGGGAAGTTGCGGTAGAGCGTGGCGTTGCCGACCCCGGCGCGCCGCGCGATCTCGTCGAGCGGCACCTGCGGGCCGAACTCGACGAACATCTCGCGGGCCGCCGTCACGATCCGCTCGCGGTTGCGCAGGGCGTCAGCCCGCGGGCGGGGCATACGACGGGCGGGCTCGGCGCCGGCCTGGGTGGTCACGCCACATCCTCCTTCTCGTGATCCGGGGACCGAGTCCCCACTTCGTGGAACACAGGTGTAAACGGGGAGCGAGTCCCCGGTTATTTCCCCGCTCGACTGTGATCTGGGTCACATTCATGGCACTGCGTGGAATACCCACGATCGGGCCAACCCCGCGCGCGCCCGCGCACCTCTCGACACAGGCTGATCGAGCAGCGGCGCTGACCAGCTGACCCGAGCAGCTGACCCACCAGCCGGCTGACGCTGACCTGAGGCTGACCAGAGAGGCGACCGGATGCACCAGACCCGCCGGGGGATACGCAGACCCGTCGCCCTCGCCGTGGCAGCAGCCCTCGCGCTCGCCGCCCTGGCCTCGGCCAGCAGCACCCTCCCGGGCCCGACACCGGCCTCGGCGGGCCCGGTGGCCACCGCACCCAGGGACTCGCGGGAGTCCAAGCTCGGGCCGTGCCGGATCGCCACGACGCTGGGTGTGCAGATGTCGGAGGGCCTGCCGACCGCACCGGGCTACGCCCGCTCCACGGGCAAGGTCAGGGCCCTCAACCTGATGGTCGACTTCCCCGACGCGCCCGGGGACGGCACGGCGCTCGGCCGCTACGGCGAGTTCTTCCCGAAGACCTCCGAGTGGTTCCGCACCAGCTCGTACGGGCGCCTGCACTACCACCCCGAGGCCCCGATATCCGACTGGCTGCGGATGCCGAGGCCGTTCTCCTCGTACGGGATAGAGCGCGGCTCACCGTACGAACCGGGCTACCGCGGGTTCGTCGAGGACATCGTGAAGGCCGCCGACCCGAAGGTCGACTTCAGCGCATACGACCTGGTCAACATCCTGGTCACCCCGAACGCCGGCCCCTCGGCCCTGGACACCGTCCTGTCCGTCACCTTCTCCGGCAACGACGACGCCCCCTTCGCGGACGGCGTCCCGCTCTCCAACACGTCGTTCGTCTACAGCCGCCAGGACGACGGCTCGGGCTCGTACGCCACGACCGGCTACCGCGTCCTGCCGCACGAGAACGGTCATGTCTTCGGCCTGCCCGACCTCTACACCGCCGACGGCGGCGGCACGGTCGGGCACTGGGACATCATGTCCGAGGACTGGGGGGCCAACAACGACCTCCTCGGCTGGCACAAGTGGAAGCTGGGCTGGCTCGACAACGAGCAGATCGGCTGCGCGTCCACGCCCGGCACGCACGAGTACACGCTGACCCCGCTGGCGGCCACGGGCGGCGACAAGCTCGCCTTCGTACCGCTCTCCGAGACCTCGGGCTACGCGATCGAGGTCCGCACCCGCGACGGCAACGACGAGGCCGTCTGCGAGCCGGGGGTCCTGATCTACCGGGTCGAGTCCGACGTCGACACCGGGCACGGCCCGGTGACCGTGGCCGACAGCGACAAGGACAGCGGCGGCTGCACGCGCCGCCCGAACGTCCACGCGGAGCTGTCGGACGCCCCGTACCGCCCGGGCGAGACCTTCACGGACCGCACCAACGGCATCCGGATCACGGTGACGCACGAGGACGACAAGGGCCACTACCGGGTCCGCGTCACCCGCGCGTGAGCTCCTCCCTGAGCTCGCGCTTGAGGATCTTCCCGGTGGCGTTCCGGGGCAGCTCGGCGTCCCGTACGACCACCCGGGCCGGCACCTTGAAGGCGGCGAGGCGCGCGCCGACGTGCGCTCGCAGCTCGTCGGCCGTGACGTCCGACGGCTCCCTGAGACGTACGACCGCGGCGACCTCCTCCCCCAGGGTGGCGTGCGGCAGGCCGAGGACGGCGGCGTCGAGGACGTCGGGGTGGTCCTGGAGGACGTTCTCGACCTCGACGCAGTACACGTTCTCGCCGCCGCGGATCACCATGTCCTTGAGCCGGTCGACGAGAGTGATCCGCCCGTCGTGGAGGCGGGCGAGGTCCCCGGTACGGAACCATCCGTCGTCGCCGAAGGCGTTCCTCGTCGCCTCCTCGTCCCGCCAGTACCCGCGGACGACGGACTGCCCGCGCAGCCACAGCTCGCCGACGCCGTCCGCGTCCGGCCGGTCGATCCGGACCTCGGTGGCGGGCGTGGGCCGGCCGACGCTCCGCGGATCCGCGCGGTACTCGGCCCCGAAGTTCGCGAACACGCCCCCGCAGGTCTCGGTGAGCCCGTAGCCGTTGCGCGGCTCGATGCGCTCCCCGTACAGGGCGGTGAGGCGGGCCACGATCTCGGGCGGCGCGGCGGCGCCCCCGGTGTTGAGCATGACGAGGCTCTCCAGCCGATCGCCGGTCTCCTCCGCCCGGTCGAGCAGCTGCAGGGCGGTCGTCGGCACGCCCGCGTAGTGCGTGACGCGGTGGCGCCGGATCAGCTCCAGGGCCTTGTCCGCGTCCCACTTCCGCATCAGGACGAGGGTCCCGCCCGCCGCCATGACCGAGTAGAACGACGTGAACGCCGCCACGTGGAAGAACGGGAACGTGGTGAGCGAGACGGGCACGGGCCCCTGCCCGGGGACCGTGCCGCGGCCGAGGGCGGAGGCGGCGGCGTAGTACCGCGGATTCATCGCGGCCCCGGCCTGCGCGAGGTGGGTGGCGACGGCCCCCTTGGGCCGGCCGGTGGTCCCGGAGGTGTAGATGATGGTGGCGTCGTGCTCGGGCAGGACGTCGACGGGCGGCGGCCCGAGGAGCGGGTCGGTGTCGCGTACGTACTCCCGGAAGCCCTCCCCGGCTTGCCCGGTCTCCCCGGCTTGCCCGGTCTCCCCGTGGAAGACGACACCCGGCACGTCGTGCTCCCGCGCCCAGCGCCGGACCCGCTCGACCCGCTCGCCGTCGACGAGGAGGATCCGGGGCTCGCAGTCGTCGAGGGCGTACGCGAGCTCCTCCTCGGTCCACCAGGCGTTGAGGGGGACGGCGACGAGGCCGGCGAGCTGGGCGGCCCAGAAGGCGATGTGCCACTCGGGGTGGTTCCGCATCGCGACGGCGGCCCGGTCCCCCGGCCGCAGCCCGTACACCTCGCCGAAGCGCCGGGCGAGCCCACAGGCGGCGTCGAAGAACTCCCGGTAGGTCAGCTCCCCGTCCTCGGACACCAGGAAGACCTGGTCGCCGTAGGCCCAGGTGGCCTCCACGAACTCCCGCAGCGTGCGGGGGCCGCCGACGTACACACCGTCCTCGACCGCGAAGGGCCCGCCGGGCGCGGCCAACCGAGCACCGATGCCCACGGCCGTCTCTCCTCCGCGCACGTCCACCCTCTCCACGACACGCTCCGTCCCGTCCCGTCCTGTCCCGGAACGTACCACCCGTCGCCGCAGGTCAGAAGGGCTGGATCACGCCCCGGCCGGGGGCCCGGACCACGGCCCGGACACCGCCTCCCACGGGACGGCCGGCGACCGCCCGAACGGATCAGTATTGGAGAAGCGCCTTTCATCCAGGCGGAGTTAACGTGACGCCCATGGACATCACGATCAACACCACCGCCCTCCCGCACGACGACCCGGACGCTTCTGTGGCCTTCTACCGCGACGCCCTCGGCTTCGAGATCCGCAGCGACGTCGGCCAGGGCAAGATGCGCTGGATCACGGTCGGCCCCGTCGGCCAGCCCGGCACCTCCATCCTCCTGGCGCCGCCGGCCGCCGACCCCGGGATCACCGAGGCCGAGCGCCGCACCATCCTCGAGATGATGGCCAAGGGCACCTACGGCTGGATCCTGCTGGCCACCCCCGACCTCGACGACACCTTCGCGAAGGTGCAGGCCGCCGACGCCGAGGTGGTCCAGGAGCCGACGGAGCAGCCGTACGGCGTCCGCGACTGCGCCTTCCGCGATCCGGCGGGGAACCTGATCCGCATCCAGGAGCTTCGCTGAGCACCACTCCACCGCCCGCTCGGACCGAAGGAGCTCACTCATGTGCCATCCCGCGTGGGCGCGCGCCCGCACCGCCGCGCAGCGCCTGAGCGATTTCACACACCTGCGACGCGTCCGCGACCGGATCGACCGGGAGTACGCGCGGCCGCTGGACGTCGAGAGCCTCGCCCTCGACGCGAACATGCCGGCCGGGCACCTCAGCCGGCAGTTCCGGCTCGCCTACGGCGGGTCGCCCTACACCTATCTGATGGCGCGTCGCATCGAGCGCGCCACGGTGCTGCTGCGGCGCGGCGACCTCGAAGTGACCGAGGTCTGCCTCGCGGTCGGCTGCTCGTCACCGGACACGTTCACCACGCGCTTCACCGAACTGGTCGGCATGGAGCCCGACGAGTACCGGCGTCGCGCGACGCCGGAACCGGTCGGGACCGGACCGGTCAGGATTCGAGAAGCACTGCCGAGGGAGCCGGAACTAGCGTGAACGCCATGAACTCCACCACCTCCACCACGTCCATCGCATCCCTCACCCTCGAGGTGACCGACGTAGCGGCCGCCGAGCGCTTCTACTCCGCCCTCGGCCTGGGCAGCCGGGTGAGCCTGCGGGCCTCCGAGGCGCCGACGACCGGCTTCCGCGGATTCTCGCTCTCCCTCACGGTGTCCCAGCCGGCCGACGTCCGCGGCTTCGTCGACGCCGCGCTCGAAGCCGGCGCCACGGCGCTGAAGCCCGCGACGAAGTCGTTCTGGGGCTACGGCGGTGTCGTCCAGGCCCCGGACGGAACGATCTGGAAGATCGCCACGTCGGCCAAGAAGGACACCGGCCCGGCGACCGGGAAGATCGACGACATGGTGCTGCTGATCGGAGCCACGGACGTGGCCGAGACCAAGCAGTTCTACATCGACCAGGGCCTCAGGGTGACGAAGAGCTTCGGCCGCAAGTACGTCGAGTTCGCCACCGCGGAATCGAGCCCGGTCAAGCTGGCGCTCTACGGCCGGCGCGCCCTCGCCAAGGACGTCGGCGTCCCCATCGACGGCACCGGATCGCACCGGATCGCGCTGGGCACCACGGGCACGGCGTTCACCGACCCGGACGGCTTCGCCTGGGAGGAAGCGTGACGGACGCACCGCCGCGCGGGCTCGAGGAGAGACTGCGGGACACGCGCGAGAGGCTGGAGAACGACGTCGACCTCTGGGTCGCGACGCCGAGCGCCTCGGACGCCCTCGGGGTCCATCTGATCCCCCTCTCGTACCTCTGGGACGGGACCGCGTTCCTCGTGTCGACGCCACGGGCCTCGGTCACAGGCCGCAATCTGCTGGCGGGCGGCCAGGTACGCCTCGGCCTCGGACCGACGCGCGACGTGGTCGTCGTCGACGGCACCGCCGAGCCGGTGGACATCGCCGAGCTCGCCCCGGGGACTGGCGACGCGTTCGCGGCCAGGACCGGCTTCGACCCCCGCGAACTCGATCAGCCCTACCAGTACTTCCGGATCCGTCCGCGCCGCGTCCAGGCCTGGCGAGAGGCGGACGAACTGCGGGGCCGCGACCTGATGCGCGACGGCCGCTGGCTCGCCTGACCCCACCGCTCCCCCTGCTCCACACGGACACCGACCGACTGAGAGAGGAACCGCCATGAGCGAGAAGCAGAAGTCCGACGAGAAGTACGACGGATTCACGGCCGAGGAGCGCGACGCGATGAAGGAGCGCGCCAAGGAGCTGAAGTCCTCGGCACGCCGCCCGCGCGCGGCGAAGGCGGACCCGGAGACCGAGGTGCTCGCGAAGATCGCCGAGATGCCGGACGAGGACCGCGCCCTCGCAGAGCGCATCCACGCGATCGCCAAGGAGAGCGCACCGGACCTCACGCCGAAGCTCTGGTACGGGATGCCGGCGTACGCGAAGGCCGGCAAGGTCGTCTTCTTCTTCCAGAGCGCGGAGAAGTTCAAGGCGAGATACGCCACGCTCGGCTTCAACGACCCGGCCAACCTCGACGAGGGCTCGATGTGGCCGACGGCCTTCGCCCTGACGAAGCTGACGGCATCCGACGAGGCCCTCATCGGCGAGCTCTTCAAGAGGGCGGCGAGCTGACCGTTTCCCCAGGTCCCCCGCCCGTCCGCGCGGACGCCCGGACATGATCCCTTATGTGGGGCGCACCCGCGCAGCCCGATCCGCTAGGCTGTCAGCGGTCAGTGGGCTCCCGGACAGCCCCGCCCGGGAGAGGTCCCCAAGGACCCCACCCGGCGGCGTCCGCGGACCGGCCGACCAGGAATGCCTTCGTAGCTCAGGGGATAGAGCACCGCTCTCCTAAAGCGGGTGTCGCAGGTTCGAATCCTGCCGGGGGCACAACGGGAAAACGGCCCGGAGCGATCACGCTCCGGGCCGTTTTGACTGCACCAGCTGCCGGCAACCGGGTCATGCACCCGTACGCCGGCGCCTCGCCATCAGGGCCCCAAGCCTGCCGAGGGCCCCTTCCGTCAGAGGCGTGGCTACTCGCCGAGGGCCTTGCGGCGGCGCGTCCACCACATCAGGCCACCGCCGAGGGCGACGATCGCCGCGGCGATGCCCGCGATCAGGCCGACGGGGGTGTCGGAGCCGGTGTCGGCGAGGTCGCCGTCCGGGTCCGGCTTGTTCGCCGGCGGGGCCGTCGTACCGTCACCGGGGCCCGGGGTGGTGGGGTCCGGGGCCGGGGTCGACGGCTGATCGGTCGGCTTGCCCGTCGGGGTCGGGGTGGGGTTGGGGGTGGTGCCTCCGTCGTCGTCCTTCAGGCCGTTGGAGTTCCCGCCGAGGAGGAGCAGCCGCTCCCGCTCGGTGTCGTCGGTGAGGGCCTTGACCGAGGTCTTGGTCTGGCGGGGCAGGTGCCGGTTCTGTAGACGGAACTCGGCCTGGGAGACGTTCCGCTTGGGCTGCTTGGACAGGTCCACGCCGCCGACGCTGATGACCCAGACCTCCTGCCCCTTGGTGAGCTCGTACTTGAACTCGCCCTCCTTGAAGACCTTGACGTACTTGTCGAAGACGTCGGTCTTCTTCCAGTCCTGGTGCGGGGCGCGGATCGGCCACTGCTTCACGTCGTTGCTGTTGATGATGGTGCGGTAGTCCGTCGGCTGCCGGGCGTCCTGCTGACGGACGAACTCGGCCGCCACCCGGGACTTGTAGACACGGCGCAGGTCGGCGTACTGCGGGGACTCGTTGATCCACTTCTCGACCTCGGGCACGACCGTGCTGCGGAACACCCGCTCGTTGTGCTCGATCTCGGCCTTGGTCAGCGAGTTCTGGCAGGGCTCGCCGCCGGGGCCGGGGGTGTTGACCTCGGAGTACTCGGACTGGAGCTTGAGCGGCGCGTCGAGGATGTAGATCCCGCCGTCCTGCTCGCGGACCTTCGCCGGCTTCGGCTCGATCCAGTTCCGCGTCGACGTCAGGCACGGCCAGCCGTTGACCTTGGACAGGCTGTCCCAGGTGTTCTTGCCGAGCTCCGTCTTGGGGTCCATGGCCTTGAAGAAGTCGTGCTTGAGCCGGAGGTCGGCCTCCAGCAGCACCCGGCCGGCGTCCGTGGACGCGAACTTGTCATCCATGATCGTGCCGGGGGTGTCCGGGTTGAGGTTCACCCAGAACTTGTCCGGCGTCAGGGCCAGCCACGTGAAGAACGCGTCCGAGGCCATCTGCGCCTTCGCCCTGCCGCCCCAGCCGACCGTGTCGTTGTCGGGGTCCTCCTTCGCGCCGAAGGAGTAGTCCAGGCCCTTGCCCTTCACGGGCGTGCCGACGTACTGGAGTTCCAGGGTGGAGAAGTCGATGCCGCCCGGAGTGGGCATCTGGGAGACACCGGGGATCCGGCCGATGCGCTGCAGCCGGTCGGCGAGCTGCTTCGGGTTCTCCGGCGACTTCTGGATCATGTCGTTGCCGCCGCCCCGGGAACCGGTGCTGGTGCCGGGCTTGGCGTTCATGAACGAATCGACACGACGCGTCGGGCTGTTCGACGTACCGCCCGGAGCCTTCTCGACCGCGTCCGCCTTGTACGAGATCTTCTTGACCCGGTCCGGGGCGATCTTCCGCAGATCGGCGTCGTGGTTCTTCGCGCCGCCCTTCGTCTCCCGCCCGTACGCGTAGGAGATCTTCTTGTCCTTGTGGTTCGGGTCCTTCAGCAGCGCCTTGTCCTTGGGGCGCTGCGTGGGGTCGGGCTTGTCGTTCGACTTGCCCTCGACGATCTCCCCGGTGCGCTGGTTGTAGGCGTCCGCACGTCGTACGTAGCGTTCCTTGGTGTCCGGGTCGACGACCTCGAACTCCTTCTCGCAGATCCAGTCCGGACCCACCAGGCCGAAGTCGTGGACGAGCTTGGCCATGTACGCCTTGCCGCGGGGGTCGTTGCCGCCCTTGGGGATGTAGAAGTCGTCCCGGTACGTCTCGAACGACACCCCCTTCCACTGGGCCGTCTTCTGCGACTTCTTGTAGTAGGCCCAGACCCGCCGCTTGTCACCCTTCTTGTAGTCGTCCGGGTTGTCGCTGATCTCGTTGAGCTCATCAGCGGTCGGCGCGGCCAGGCCGTCCCATTGCTTCTGCCCGTTGACGTAGTCGTACGAGTCGCGGTCCGCGTCCGGCCGGGCGTACCCGTCGGCCGGGAGGCCGCCTTCGACGACGTCGGAGAAGTCGTAGAAGTCCTTGTACTCCTCGTCGCAGCGCTTCCCCTGCTTCAGCGGAGGTTTCGCCTTCGCCTCGGCCTGGTCCCAGCCGGGCAGACCGGTCAGCGAGACGGCGCCGGCGCAGGCCAGCGCGATCGCCGCCCGCGCCCACCAGCGGCCTCGGGAACGTATGTGTCGGGTCACGAGAATCCCCCTGGGGGCCCCAGGTCAGTCAGATCTCCTCGCGTGGCGCCACGGGCCCCCGTGGTCAGTCGGCGCCGCTGCGGGAACATCCCACCCTAGGGCCTCAACTCTCCCCGCCCGCGCTCGAATTACTGACGGCGCACCGACAACTCACGTGCCATGCGGGATCTTTACACCGCGCACACATGGTTCACCTAGTCTCGGGGCATGGAGTGGACCGACCCGCGCGACATGGACGAAGACGAGTACGCCGAGTACCTGCGTGAAGAGAAGACCCGAGACCACGTCAGCGCCCACAACCCGGTGCTGGAGAAGTGGCTGGACGAGCAGCGCACCGGATTCCCCGCCTGGGCGGAGGAACGCGCCGGCCGCGGGCCGTGGGACTTCACCGTGGATTCTCTCCCCCGGCTCGAAGCGCTCGTCCGGGACGCGTTCGACAGCCCCGCTCAGGCCCGCGAGGTGATGGACACGCCCCCGGTCTCGGTTGCGGCCTGGTATCTCGGTGAGGTCCACAACCGCGCCTTCGGCACCCAGTGGCGGTTCCACCCCTCCTTCGCCGACGACAACCCCCTCGACCACCGGCCGCACATCACCCCGCCCTGGGAACGGCGGGAGGAATTCCACTACACCGACCCCGAGCACATCGAGGACGACGCGCGGCCGATCTACTCCCCCACCGAGATCTTGTGCAACCTCCCCGCCCGCCCGGCGGATCAGGGCCTCCTGCACCGCATCGGCAGCCGATGGGAGGTACCCACCTCCTGCGACGATTCGTCCTGCCGCTACCACCCCGACAGCTAGCCGCCGCGCAAGGCGCCGGCCAGGGCCGCGCCGGCTGCGGCTCCTGTCGCAGGTTCGAATCCTTCCGGGGGCACATGGGAGAAGACCCCGGACCGATCACGGTCCGGGGTCTTCGGCATCACGGCCGACATCCACGGCGCCGACGGCGAGGTTCAGGCGCCGCCCGAACCGGCCCTACCGGACGACGACGTTGTGCGCCGGGATGATCGTGGGCTGCACGTCGGTGTGGCCGAGGTCGGCCAGGATCGGGCCGAAGGTCTTCGCGTGGGCTTCGAGGGCTTCCACGCTCTCCCAGACCTCGGTCACGCGGAACCCTCCGTCGACCGGCCCCGCAGCGTGGGAGACGAGACCTGTGGTCGGCACGTCCGCGAACCGCGTGAAGCCGCGCCCGTCGGTCACGCGCTCGATGACCGTGTCGTAAAGCTCCTGCCCGGCGTCAGGGAAGTCGAAGGTGACGATGATGGCCATTCAGATGCCCCTCTCTCGATCCGCCGCGTGGCCGCGGCAATGCCCGCGATAATAGCGTTGGGTAATCGGGCGAGTTCACAGAGCGACGAAGTCGGCGGGCGACGACAGGCCCGCGTTCTACTGCCACGTCGCGGTGTCGGGGTCGATGCCGTGGGTGCGTGCGTCGGCGTCGATGCTTCGGCGGAGCCATGCGGCGAGGCCGGTGCGGATGCCGTCGTAGTGGGCGGCGAATCCGGGATCGGCCTCGTACAGGCGGCCGAGACAGACCTGCATCTGCCGGGTGAGGGGAAAGTACGAGGCGAAGAGCTCGCGGTGCCGCTCGACCAGTTCGTTCGCTTCCGGGCTGCCGGGGAGGACACCGGCGTCCATCGCTTCCCCGAGGGCGCGGTCGAGGCCGGTGTTGGCGTCGGCGACGGCCTGCCATTCCTCAGGGCCACGAGAGGCCGAACGCTCCGCGTACTGCAGCCATTGCGCGTTCGCTCCGTAGCGTTGACGGGCCTCGGCGGGCCAGTCCGGGTTCCACTGCGGGCCGAAGATCGCGGCCTGCTGCTCGACGGTCAGCAGCAGACCGCGCTCGTGGGCGTCGATCATCCGGTCCAGTCCGGCGCCGAGCCGCTGGAGGCGGTCGATCCGTTCGGCGACCTGGGTGCGCTGCGCGCGCAGCGCGCCGGGCACGTCCGCCGTCGAGTCGTCCAGGACCTCCCTGATCCTGTCCAGGCCGAGACCGAGCTCGCGGTAGACGACGACGCGGTGCAGGCGCTCCAGATCGCCGGCGGTGTAGAGGCGGTATCCGGCGGCCGTGCGCAGCGAGGGTCGCGCCAGACCGATCTCGTCCCAGTGGTGCAGCGCGCGGACCGTCACGCCCAGACGCGTCGAGACCTGACCGACGGTCAGGCCGTCGACGTCGGGGGTATCAGGCATGTTCCCCATTGTCGCCGCGACCGGCGCCCGGTGGGGTGATCCCGATGGCGGCGAGGTTCCGCGCCTCCTGACTGCCCGGATCGAAGGGCTTCGCCGCGGTGATGACGATCCGTGCGTTCTCAGGGGTGATCACCTCCACATCGCGCGTGTTCCAGGGGGTGTCCCGTGGTCCGTCGACCGCGTTCGGGCGCAGCGCGCGACATGCCTCGACGACGGAATCGACCTGGCTCAGCACGCACGCGAAGCTGACGCCCATCGCCGGCGCCTGCTCCGGAACGCTCTCCGCATGGACGAGGAGTACGTCCTGGAACGCCCACCGGCGCAAGTGCACCAGCGTGCCGGGAATGGCGAACAGCTCGAAGAACCCGAGCCCACGGGTCCAGAACTCCACCGACGCCGCCATGTCGCTCGTGGGGATGGTCACGAACGCGGGCATTCCGTAGATGCCGTGGAACGGCTCCGGCGGAACCGCGTCAGGGCCGGGGGCGGGTACGGGGCTGGTCTCGAACGCGTTGTAGTAGTCGCTCATGCGCACCACCCTTCAGCCTCACGCGACGTGAGGGTCAAGTCCGGCCCGTGAGGCGGTGACGGAAACACAAGGTCCCGCTCTTTCTGTGCATGGCCCCGACCCCGCGAGCCCTGGCAGCGTCCCCCACCGAACCGCCACGTACCGACAGAGGGGAACGCGCCATGCGGATGACCAGTTGGGGCACGAGAGCAGTGCTCGCCGTGGTGCTCTCGGCCACGGCGGGCGCCCTGCCCGCCGTGGCGAGCACGCAGGCCGGCGACGGCGGGCGGCACGCCGGCACGACGTACTTCATCGACTGCGGCTCGGGCTCCGACAGCGCCTCCGGTACGTCCCCGGGCTCCGCCTGGGACTCGCTGGAGAAGGCGAGTGCCGTCACGTACGGCCCCGGTGACCGGATCCTGTTCCGGCGCGGCAGCACCTGCGACGGCGTGCTGGCCCCGACCGGGTCCGGCGCCGAGGGCGCACCGGTCAGGGTCGACGCCTACGGGAAGGGCGCGAAGCCGCGCATCCAGGGCGGTGGTGCCCGCGCCGCCGTCCTGCTGGAGAACGTCGAGCAGTGGGAGCTGCGCAACCTGGACGTCTCCAACAAGGGCGCCGCGCCGGGTCCGCAGGAGCGCCGCGCCGGCATCCTGTTCCGTCTCACCGACTTCGGTACGGGTGAGCACTACGTCGTCGACGACGTGGACGTGCACGACGTCAACGGCTCCGACCACAAGGACCCTGACCCGTCGGGCGGGATCCTCTTCGTCGTCCGCGGCACGGCGACCCCGACCCGCTTCGACGGGATCACGGTGACCGACTCGACCGTCCGGCACGTGGACCGGACCGGCATCTCCACCGCGTCCAGCTGGGGCAGGCGTCCCGAGCACCCCAACAGCGGGGCACCCGGCTGGGCGCCCAACACCGACCTCACGATCCGCAACAACAAGGTGATCGACGTCGGCGGCGACGGCATCGTGCTCCAGCACGGCCACCACGCACTCGTCGAGCACAACCACGTGGACGGGTTCAACATGCGCTCGGCCGGCTACAACGTCGGCATCTGGGCGTGGAACTTCGACGACGCCGTCTACCAGTACAACGAGGTCACCGGCGGCCACGGGACGCTCGACTCGCAGGCCTTCGACTTCGACGGCGGGAACAACCGCAACGTCTACCAGTACAACTACAGCCACGACAACGAGGGCGGCTTCCTGCTCGTCTGCAACGCCACCGGCATGAAGACGTCCGACAACGTCTTCCGCTACAACGTGAGCATCAACGACCGCAACACATGGAGCCCGCCGTACGGCGTGATCTCCGTGGTCTGCCCGGCCCCCGGCACCAACACCCAGGTCTACAACAACACCGTCGTGACCGACCAGAAGGGCACGGCGATGGTCAGCGACAACGGCAAGGGAGGGGTGACCTTCCGCAACAACATCTTCGTCAGCACGGCCGAGGGCGGCTCCCCGATCGTCGACGCGCTGAACACGTACGACCACAACCTCTACGTGGGCGTGGGCGCCGTGCCGGCGGGCGACGCCAACGCGGTGACGGCGGATCCGCGATTTCTCGACGCCACCCCGGACAGTCCGAGTGACCTCCGGCTGCGCCCCGGCTCCCCCGCACTCGGCGCGGGCACGCCGATCGAGAACGCCGGGGCGCACGACTACTTCGGCAACCGCCTGCACGGCACGACCGACATCGGCGCCCATCAGCGCCCCGGTCCGCGGTAACCCCTGACGGCGATCCGGCCGAGGCGTCCTGGGAGGGCGTGCGCCCCGATGCCTCGGCCGACACCCGGCGTGCATCGGTGTGCGCCTTCCGTGCGGGGTGCGTACCCGGCGACCCTGGATCGGTCTGCACATCGGTCGAGACCAGGGGTGGGGATCATGGCTCGTACGCAGTCCACGTGTGGAGCGACGACGCAGAAGGGCACGAGGTGTCAGCGCCTCGCCATGGTGGGGGCGTCGAGGTGCGATCGCCATCGGGGGGACTGGTCCTCCTACACCGTCCGGAAGCGGAAGGAGGCCGAACGGGAGGCGAAGGCGGGCAAGCGCCGGAAGTGACGCGGTGCGGCGCCGGCTCCCCGGGGAGCCGGCCCGGGGGCGGGCAGGACGCGGACGTACATCCCGCCTAGGGTCGGCCCATGGTGAATCACGACTGGCGGGCGGATCGGATCGGTAGTGCGCTGCGAGGGGAGAACCCGGCCGTCATGCGGCGTCTGGACGCCGGGTTCGCCGTGATCGGGGATGTGCAGTTCCTGCCGGGGTACTCGGTGCTGTTGGCGGACGATCCCGATGTGCAGCGGCTGTCCGAGCTTCCCCGCCGCAGGCGGCTGGAGTTCCTGTCCGACATGGACCGGCTCGGAGAGGCCGTCGAGCGCGCCTGTCGGCGGAGCGACGGCGGCTTTCGGCGGGTCAATCTGGAGATCCTGGGCAACACCGACGGCTTTCTGCATGCGCACGTCTGGCCGCGGTTCGACTGGGAGCCGGACGACTTGGTGCGCATGCCCGTGTGGCTCTACCCCCGCGACCGGTGGAGCGACGAGCGGTTCGCGCTCGGGCCTCGGCACGACTCGTTGCGTGCCGCGATCGGGGAGGAGTTGGACCGGCTGGGCTCGGCGGACTGAACGCCGGCCGGTCCTCCTACGCCTGCCGGCACGTCAGGCGCATCTGGCCCGCCGCGTGGTGGGCCTGTTCGCGGGCGGGGGTGCCCCAGTCCTGGCCTCGGTCGAGGAGGCGGACCGTGAACGTGGGGGCGCGCAGGGGGTGGCTGCCCGTGGGGACCAGGTCGCCCGGGTGGTCGACCTGATCGACGGTGAAGGTGGCGTACGGGGTGCCGTGCGCCAGGAGCTGGTACACCGACGGGTCCCCGGCCGCGTCCTGCGGGCGCGGAGGGCTCGGGACGTGGACCGCGAGGTCGCAGGTGCGGTACGCGGGACCCACGTCCCACGTCCAGGTCGCCGAGTTGTCGTGGTCCTCCGTCGCGCTGCCCGACATCGGGAGCGCCGAGAAGCGGCCGTCGCAGCCCCCGCCCCGGAAGCCGCCCGTCCGGACCGTGTACCAGCCCTCGAAGCCGTCCGCGTACCGGCCCGACTCCGAGTAGCCGCCTCCGTGACATCCCGGGCCCGCCCACACCTCGTAGTGCGGTGGGGCCGGGTGGGTGGAGGAGGGGGCGGGCGTCGAGGGGGTCGGAGCGTCCGTGCTCGGGGTCGCGCCGCCCGGGTCCGGTGCGCCCGGGAACTCCGTCGGCCCGTTCCTCGTCGGGACCGTCCGTATCGGCGGCTCCCCCTCCGCGGCCGCCGGAGGCGGGTCCTCCGCCCCGGCAAGCGAGACGACCACCGCCAGGCAGCCCAAGGCCGCGACGGCCGCCAGCGCCACCGCGCGGCCGGGCCCGCGCCGCCTGATCGTGATGCCCACGCACTGCCGGCAGCCCATCCCCGGCAGCGGGCCCCTTCCCACGCCGCCGCACTTTTCGCATGCCATAGCGGCACACCCTAAGGCCGACTCAGCGGAGTTCCTCCGGGCATGCAGTGCCCCGTGGGAAGAACTTGTACGGCGCCGCCAGCCGGTAGACGCCCGCCTTCGGCGCCACCAGCTCCGTCCACTCGTCTCCCTCGACGTCCGCCTCGGTCTTCAGCAGGCAGCCGGAGGCGTTCAGGAAGACCTTCGGCAGCTCCGTCGGCGAGGCCTCGCGCGCCGCCTTCGACGCCTCCGTCTCCTCCGGCGGCTCGATCTTGCCGCCGTTCTCGTCGAGGAGCGCCAGCCACGGCGAGTAGGGCACCCGGATCAGCACCCGGCCCGGACTGTCGACCTCGATGACGACCTCGTCGGCGCCCGCCCGCCGCACCTTGGCCGGCGGCTCCGCCAGCGGTGCCGGGTCGTCGACCTCGTACAGCCGCCAGTTCGCGTCGGACCAGACCTGCTTCAGATACGGCAGCCCGTCCCCGACCAGCTCCGCCTCCCGCTCCGCGCCCGAGTCCGGCGCCCCGGTCGGCAGGACCACGTAGTGCACGGCCCAGCGGTCGAGCCAGTCCTGGTAGTTCGTGGCGTTCAGGGTGTCGTCGTAGAAGAGCGGGTTGCGCTCCATGTCCGCCTGCCGGTTCCAGCCCCGCGCGAGGTTGATGTACGGGGTGAGGGCGGAGGACTCGCGGTGGCTGGAGGCCGGTACGACCTCCACCCGCGCCTTCTCCGCCCCGCGCACCTGCAGCTGGTTGATCAGCGGTGCCACCTCGCGGGCCCAGGACGCGTCCGGGGCGGTGCGGATGACGTCGTCGACGCCCTTGAAGCCGATCCAGAAGTTCAGGCCGACGAAGGCGAGCACGACCGCGTACCAGCGGCGCGAGCGCGGCGCCGTGTAGGGCAGGGCCGCCAGGAGGACCACGCCCGCGAAGAGCATCACCAGGCGGGAGACGTTCGAGCCGATCTGGGAGTCGATCAGCCAGGTGAGGAGCGTGCCCGCCGCGTAGACCGCCGCGCCCGTGCGCACGGTGCGCCACTCGCGCGGTACGAGGAGGAAGACCAGGACGCCGAAGAGGAACGGCAGCGACGTCGAGGCCAGCGACATCGGCTGCGTACCGGAGAAGGGGAACAGCCAGGACGACAGCGCGACGACCAGCACCGGCGCGAGGCCGAGGGCGTACGCGCCGGGGCGCCGCTTGTTCAGGAAGAGCGCCGCCGCCGCGACCCCGAGGAAGAGGCCCGCGACCGGGCTGCACGCGGTGGCGAGACCGGCGAGCGGGGCGGCGACCGCCGCCTTCGCCCAGCGTCGGTGGCGCCAGCGGTACGGCCAGCAGAACACGGCGGCGACCGCGCCGAGCGCGAACATCATGCCGAGCCCGAACGTCACCCGCCCCGACAGGGCGTTGCACAGGAACGCGAAGACCCCGGCCAGTGAGCACGCCAGCGGATTACGGACCGCCCGCACCCGCACCAGGATCAGCGCCGTGAGACCGGCCGAGACCGTGCCGGCGATCATCATCGTCGTACGGACGCCGAGCACCGACATCACGTACGGAGAGATCACGCTGTACGAGACCGGGTGCATCCCGCCGTACCAGGCGAGGTTGTACGCGGAGTCCGGGTGGCGGCCCACGAACTCGGCCCACGCGTCCTGGGCCGCGAGGTCGCCGCCACTGTTCGCGAACAGGAAGAACCAGAGGACGTGGGCGAGTGCGGCCACACCCGTCGCGATCATGACGGGATAGCGCCGCTTGCGCCGCACCGGCCGGGGACGGGGGGCGGTCTCGACCGGTGGCCGGGGCGCCGGGAGGTTTATTCGGGGACGCGAGGGAGCCGGCGGGTGCGCGCCCTCGTCTGCGCGTGTCGGCTCGGCGGTGGTCACTCGCGGCCCTCTCCCGTGCTGCCTCTCGCGCATGTCTCGATGTCCGGAACGCTAACAGCTGGGCACCCCGGAAGCCCGGGGTGCCCAGTCGAGTCAGCCCAGACGGGTCAGCTTCTTGTCGAAGCCCGGTTCCACCAGGTCCTTCTGGAGGGACACGGGCGCGCTGACCTTGCCGGTGCCGGTGCCGATGGACACCTGGCCGACGACGTCGCCCGCCTTGCCGGCGTGCGGGACGGCCTTGCCGCCGTCGGTGAGGTCGAGGTCCACCTTCAGGCCCGGCCAGCCGACGGCCTTGAGTTCCTTGTCGGCGACGACGGGGGTGCGGCCGCCGAGGCCGTCGTCGATGTGGCCGACGACCTGGCCCTTGCGGACCACGGCGGCGGAGGTGACGTCCTTCTGCGCGCCCTGGATCAGCTTGAGGCTGTAGTCGATCGCCAGCTGGAGCTTGTCGTGCAGCAGCTTGGCGTCCTTGGCTCCCATGACGATGCCGAGGATCCGCCGCTCCTTGCCGTCGATCACGGTGTTCGCGGACCAGAGCAGGTTGCCGCCCGCGGGCGTCGAGGAGCCGGTCTTGATCCCGCTGACACCCTGCTCCAGCACGATGTTGTTGTTGTTCTCGATCCGACCGGGGATGCCGTCGACGGTGAGGTTCGGCATGTTCACGATCTCCCGGAACACGTCGTACTGCATGACCGCCTTCGCCAGCTTCAGCTGGTCCTGCGGGGTGGAGACGGTGGTCGACTCCAGGCCCGACGGGTCGGTGTAGACCGAGTCCGTCATGCCGAGGTCCTTCGCGGCGGCGTTCATCTTCTCGACGAACGCGGCCTCCGAACCGGCGTCCCAGCGGGCGAGCCGACGGGCGACGTTGTTCGCGGAGGGAATCATGAGGAGCTGGAGCAGCTCCTTCTCCGTGTACGTCTGGCCCTCCTTGACCGGCGCCGTCGACTCGAACTCCGCGCCTGCCTCGTCCGCGGCCTTCTTGTCGATCTCGATCTCGGGGCCGTTCTCCTTGCCCTTGATCGGGTGGTCCCGGAGGATCACGTACGCCGTCATCGTCTTCGCCACGCTCGCGAGCGGGGCCGGCTTCTGGGCCCCGTAGGTGCCGAGCGAACCGACGCCCTCGACCTCGGCGGCGCCCTGTCCCTCGGTGGGCCACGGCATGTTCAGCTCGCCGCCCTCGAAGGTGAAGGTGGGCGCGGCGGAGAGCGTCAGGGTGGGGTTGGGGAGCGGTCGGACGAACTGTACGACTGCAAAGATGATCAGAAGAAGGACGACCAGCGGAGTCCAGATCCGGACGCGTCGCATGGTGGTGCGCAGGGGGGTCTGCGGCGGAGGCGGTGTGTTCGTGAGCTCCGCGAGCAGGTCGAGCGGCGGCAGCGGCGGCATGGGCTGCTGCCTGGTCCGCTCCGCCTCGGCGAGGGACGGCGGGGGCGGGGAGACGGGCGCCTTCGCCTCGGGCGCCTTGGCCTGCGGCGCCTTGGGCTGCGGGGCCTTGGGCTCGGGAGCCTTGGGCTCAGGGGCCTTGGCCGTGGCGGCGTCGGGGCGCAGCGGCACGAACGTGCTCGGGCGCTCGGCGGCGGGCTTGGGGGTCGCCGGGGGCTCCGGGAGCGGCGGGAGCTTCAGCGCGGTCGTCGGCTGGTCCACGACGGGCGGTCGTACGGCCCTGAACATGGTGGTGGGCTGATCGACGGGCTCGTCGGCCTTGGGCCTTCCGGCGGCCTCGGAGGCGGCTTCGGGCTCGTCCTCGGACGCGGGCTCGGTGTCGTCGCCCTCAGGCTCGTCCTCGGACGCGGGCTCGGCGTCCGCCTGAGGCTCGGCTTCGGCGTCGTCCTCGGCCTCGGCGTCGGCCGGCTTGCGCGCGGCGAACCAGGAGTCCCGGGCCTTCTCCGCGTCACGGTCGGTCTCGGTCTCGACGTCGGCCTCCGCGGCCGGCTCGTCGCCGTCCACCGGCTCGGCGCCATCCAACGGCTCGGCGTCGGCCAACGGCTCGGCGTCGGCCCGGAGCTCGTCCGCGGCGTCCGCGGCGTCCGTCTCGACCGCGGCGTCGACGTCGGCCGTCACCTCGGCTGCGGCAGCGTCGCCCTCCGCCTCGGCATCGTCCTCGCCGTCGGCGCCAGTCGCCTCGGTCGCCTCGGTCGCCTCGTCGGCCGGCTCCCCGGCGGCCTCGTCCTCCCCGTCGCCGGTGGCGACCCATGCCGCCACCGCCGCCCGCAGGCGGTCGCCCTCCGCGGGCTCCTGAGGGGCCGCGCCCTGAGTCGCGGCCTCCTCGGGAGCGGCTTCCTCGGGAGCGGCCTCCTCCGACGGCGCGTCGTCCTCCGACGTCCGCGGGGCCAGCGCCTTGAAGACGGCGGTCGGCTGGTCGACCTGGACCGGCGACGCCGTCGCCGCACCCGCCGTCGAACCCGTGGACGCCGTCGACGAGGACGCGGACTCGCGGAGCACGGCCAGTCGCGGATCCCTGCCGCCGCCACCCGCAGGAGCCTCCTGCGAAGACTCCTGCTGCTCCGCCTTGTCGGGGGACTCGCCCGCCACCGTGCCTCCTCCATGCGTCATGCGTACGTCCGAACCGTGTACCAGTGTCCTGTGTGAACCCGTTGGCCCCCGTGCTAGACGAGAACGACATACCTACTGGTTCCCGTACGAAGCACCCAGGCGCTCTCGACAGATGAATGTGAGAGGGGTCACCCTGTGACTCATCCACGCGGGGAGGCATGGATGGGCAGGAGCCGCAGAACAATTCCGGAGGAGCTTCTGTTGCTCGCTCTGGACCCGGCCACGGGTACCACAGCGCAGCCGCAGTCGCTCGACCTCGGCCTCGCCGGAGCACAGCTAGTGGAGCTGGCTCTGGCAGGACGGATAGCCCCTGACGGGGATCGTATCGCCGTGGTGATGCCACGGCCGACCGGAGATCCGACTCTGGACTCCGCACTGGAGCTGCTGCGCAGGCGTGGCAGCCCGGTTCGGGCGGTCCACTGGATCGGCGGGCCCCGACTGGGGCTGCGCCAGATCTACCTCGCTCACCTGGAGCGCTGCGGCATGGTCCATGCCGTGGAGGGCCAGATGTGCGGGGTGTTGCCGACGACTCGCTACCAGGCGACGGAGACGGCGATCAGCCGGGACATCAGGGCCCGGCTGGACAGTGCGATCCGCACCGGCGTACCGCCGGACCCGCGGACCGCGGCGCTCGCCGCGCTGGCCCACGCGGTCGGTCTCGGCAAGCACCTGTACCCGGGGAACGAAGGACGGTCGTCGCGGTCCCGACTGCGCGATCTGATCCGGCACGACCCCATGGGCGGACTCGTGGCGCACGCCGTGATGGACGTCCAGAACGGTGTGGCCGCACAGCCGCGCCGCAGTGCCCCGGGCGGCGTTCCACAGCAGCCGCGCCGTGGCAGCATGGCGCGCGCCGCCGTGCACTGAGTTCCACGAGTCCTACCGGATCCACGAGTTCGACCGGATCCGCCGGATCCATTCCGGGAGCCGCACACGTGCGTTTCCGCGTTCCCCCTGCGTTGTCGCCATTTCCCAGCGCACACCACACCTTTGGTGGCAGTCTGCCAAGCAGTAGATACTCACAGCTACGCAGCCGACAGCCGGAGGTGCAGTTTCCGTGGCGTCCAACGTCAACCCCACCGTCAGGCGACGCCGATTGGGCCAGGAGCTGCGCCGGCTCCGGGAAGCGAAGAACATGACGGCCGAGCAGGTCGCCGAGCGTCTCCTCGTCTCCCAGTCGAAGATCAGCCGCCTCGAGAACGGCCGTCGTTCCATCAGCCAGCGCGATGTCCGCGACCTCTGCGGGGTGTACGAGGTCGAGGACGAGCGGGTCGTCGAGTCGCTGATGCAGATGGCCAAGGACTCGCGTCAGCAGGGCTGGTGGCATGCCTTCGGCGACATCCCGTACAGCGTCTACATCGGCCTGGAGACGGACGCCGAGAGCCTGCGGGTGTACGAGCCGCAGATCATCCCCGGCCTGCTGCAGACCCACGGCTACGCGGAGGCCGTGATCAGCGGCGCGCTACCGGAGTCGAACCCGACCGACATCGACAAACGGGTCACCGTCCGCACCCGGCGCCAGGACCGGATCAAGGACGAGGAGCGACCGCTGCGGCTGTGGGCGGTCATCGACGAGGGCGCGCTGCGCCGGGTGGTCGGCAACAAGCAGCTGATGATCCAGCAGCTGGAGCATCTCGTCGAGCAGTCGCAGCTGCCGCATGTGACCGTTCAGGTGCTGCCGTTCGAGATGGGTGCGCATCCGGGCATCAGCGGGCATTACGCGATCCTGGAATTCCCGGACACTTCCGACTCCAGCGTCGTCTACATCGAGGGCGTGACGAGCGACCTCTATCTGGAGAAGGCACAGGATGTCGCGAAGTACAGCGTGATGTACGAGCACCTGCGGGCGCAGGCCCTGAATGTGGAGCAGACCCGGGAGTTCATTTCGGACATCGCGAAGACGTACGCCGCCGGTTGAGAGCGGAAAACGGTGGCCCTTCCGAATTCTCCGATTCGGCCCTGAAAGCAGCCATTCGGCAGGGGCCCGACGCGAAGAGGCCCGTACGGTACACCCCGGACTCGTCCCAACGGAAGGGCAGTTGGAATATGCCATCCGGTCGGGTGAACGCCGCCCCCACACGGCGGACCCGACGAGTAGCGTCGATCACGCCAGCATGAGTTGGCGCGACACACTACTGGCAGAACCGGAGTGAAGAACATGGCGATTATTCAGGGCGCTACGGACACCTGGACGAAGTCCTCGTATTCCGGCGGTAACGGGGCCTGCGTCGAAGTCAAGTCCCCCCTCATGACCGCGATCGCGGTCCGGGACTCCAAGGCCCCCGAGGGTCCGTCCATCGCTTTCGGCTCGGCGTCCTGGAACGCCTTCGTCGGTGAAGTGAGCAACGGGGCGCTCTGAGCCCGCCTGTTCCGAGCACCACGGTACGTACGGAAAGAGCCCTCTCGACCGGTCCGCCGTCCTGGCCGAGGGGGCTCGGCCATGTCCTCAGCGGAGTCGGTCCACGTACTGGTCCGTGCCCGGCACGGTCGGAATGAACGGCGCGACCAGTTCGACCCGTCCCCCCTCGCCGCCGACCGTGTCCAGGTCCGCGAAGTGCTCCGCCCAGCAGGCGCGGGGGTCGCGCTCCAGGAACCACAGCAGGGTCAGCCGGTTGTCGACCCCCTCGACCTGCTTCACGTACGTCATGCGGTCTCCGGGCAGCGGCGTCGGCCGGAAGACGGTGACCATGGCGGCCGGTGAGCCGGCGAGGCGCCTGGGCAGTTCGCTCGACCGCAGCCGTTCGAGCAGTTCGGCCCTCCGCTCCGGCCCGTCGGTGTCGACGACCTGGAGGACGAGCCCCTGGTAGGGGTGGTCGAGGGCGTGGAAGTCCCGCGGCCCGGCCGCCCCGTCGCGGTACACCGTGGCCTCGTGGTCCTGGAAGGCCGTGAAGACGTGCGTACGGTCGCGGTAGACGCGGGCGTCGCGGTTGAGCCGCTTGTTGATGGCGACGGTCCACTTCATGTGCTCGTCGTAGCGGCCCTCGGTGACCCAGTAGGTGGAGAGGTAGCAGCCGGCGGTGACGGGCTGGGCGACGGCGGACTTCTCCGGGGTGCGCAGTTCCTGGAGGTCGCGGGTGGCGACCCAGCGGCGGCCCGCGAACATCCAGGGCATCGCCATGGCGCCCGCGTAGTAGTGGTCGTCCTCGTACCAGCGGTTGTAGGCGTACTCGTGGCCCGGGTGCGGCTCGACCATCGTGATCAGCGCGTGGCCGGGGTGCACCCCGTACGGCCCGACGGCCGCCAGCTCCGCGTACGTCTCGTCACTCATGCCCGTACCCCTTCCCTTGTCCTCCGGAGGCTCCTACTCTGACGGGTCGTCAGATCGATCGCCAGAGTCGGGAGGCACCCGGATGCTGCTTCAGGGAAAGACCGTGGTCGTGTCGGGTGTCGGCGCCGGACTCGGCCACCGGATCGCCGAGACGGTGGTGCGGGAGGGCGGCAACGCGGTCCTCGGCGCGCGCACCGAGGCCAATCTCGCCAAGTCGGCGGCCGGGATCGACCCCGGCGGACGGCAGACCGCCCACCGGGCCACCGACATCACCGACGAGGCGCAGTGCGAGGCGCTCGCCGCGCTGGCGCTGGAGCGGTTCGGCGCGATCGATGCCGTGGTCCATGTCGCCGCCTGGGACAGCTACTTCGGCGGGATCGAGGACGCGGACTTCGCCACCTGGCAGGGGGTCCTGGACGTCAATCTGCTCGGCACGCTGCGGATGACCCGGGCCTGTCTGCCGGCGCTGAAGGAGCGGGGAGGTTCGGTGGTCCTGATCGGTACGCAGTCGGCCGTGGCCGCGCCCTCACAGGTGCGGCAGGCGGCGTACGCGGCCTCGAAGGGGGCGCTGACCTCGGCGATGTACTCGATGGCGCGGGAGCTGGGGCCGCACCGGATCCGGGTCAACACCGTGCTGCCGGGGTGGATGTGGGGCCCGCCGGTCCAGGCGTACGTCCAGTTCACCGCGCATACGGAGGGGGTCGCGGAGGACGAGGTGCTGGCGCGGCTCACGGAGCGGATGGCGCTGCCCGAGCTGGCGACGGACGGGGACGTGGCGGAGGCGGCGGCGTTCCTGGTCTCGGACCGGGCACGGGCGATCACCGGGCAGTCGCTGCTCGTCAACGCGGGAGAGCTGATGCGGTAGCACCCCGCGGGCGGAGACCGGGCCGCACGGTACGCGACGGCGTACCGTGCGGCCCTTTTCACCCCATCTGGATTCATGGACGTGAACGCAGGTCAGTAAGGAGAACGATTTTACTTGCTCTTGACCCTCCACCGCGTTGTCCTGGCCCGTCAACTCACCACACCATGAACGGCGTTCACAAGGCGGACCGGACCCCTGGAGGGGGCTCAATGAACAGTCTCGACTGGGCCGTGCTCATCGGCTATTTCGGCGTCATGGTCGCGATCGGCGTCTGGTCCCACAAGCGCGTGGACAACGTCTCCGACTTCTTCACCGCCGGCGGGAAGATGCCCTGGTGGCTCTCCGGCATCTCGCACCACATGTCCGGCTACAGCGCGGTGATGTTCACCGGGTACGCCGGCATCGCGTACACATACGGCGTCACGTCCTATGTCACCTGGTCCTTCCCCATCGCGATCGGCATCGCCATCGGCGCCCATCTCTTCGCGCCCCGCCTCAACCGGCTGCGCTCGCGGCTCCATGTCGCCTCGCCGCTGGAGTATCTGAAGAACCGGTACAACCTCCCCACACAGCAGGCCCTCGCCTGGTCCGGGGTGCTGCTGAAGATCGTCGACGTGGGCGCGAAGTGGGCGGCGATCGCCACCCTGCTCTCCGTCTTCACCGGGATCTCCCTCAACCAGGGCATCCTCATCACCGGCGTGATCACCGGCATCTACTGCACGGTCGGCGGCCTGTGGGCCGACGCGCTCACCGAACTCGGCCAGTTCATCATCCAGTTCTTCGCCGGCATCGCGATGCTCGTCGCCGTCCTCGCCGAGCTCGGCGGGATCAGCGCGCTGTGGGACGTCTGGGACCGGCCGGAGCTCCAGGGCCACACCGCGCCGACCGCCGGCCCGTACACGCTGACGTTCCTGCTGGCGTACCTCTTCATCAAGACCTTCGAGTACAGCGGCGGCATGTGGAACCAGGCCCAGCGCTACATGGCCACCCCCAACGCCCGCGAGGCCACCCGCTCCGGCCGGCTCTCCGCGGTGCTGTGGTTCGTCTGGCCGCTGGTCCTCTTCTTCCCCATGTGGGTCGCGCCGCTGCTCGTCGACCCGAAGAAGCCCGACGCGTCCGACAGTTACGCCCTGATGACCGAGCAGCTGCTGCCGCACGGACTGCTCGGCCTGGTCATCGTCGGCTTCTTCTCCCACACCATGGCCATGTGCTCCTCGGACGCCAACGCCATCGCGGCCGTCTTCACCCGCGACATCGCGCCCGTCATGAGCAAGGCGGCCCGCGGCTGGACGCAGCAGGCCGGACTGATCGCGGCGCGCTGGTCGACGATCGCGTTCCTCGGCCTGTCGATGGCGGTCGCCACGCAGGTCAACTCCCCCGCCTTCAAGGACATCATCACCGTCGTCATCAAGTGGGTGGCCGGACTGATGGGGCCGATCGCGATCCCGTTCATGCTGGGCCTGCTGAAGACGTTCCGGAAGTCCGGGCCGACGGCCGCCCTCGTCTCCTGGGCGGCGGGCCTGTTCGCCTTCTGGCTGACCAACTACGGCCTGGACGGCATCGAGCTGCAGATCCAGATCGTCTCGCCGCTCGCGACCTCGCTGATCCTTTACGTCCTCATCGGCTTCATCAAGCCCGAGGACACCCCGGAGCGCGACGAGATCCTGGCCAGGATCAACCAGGACCCCGACGAGGACGGCGGCGCCGCCGTCCCGCCGCAGGCCTCCGGCGAGCCCGCCGGTCAGCCCCTCGGGTAGCGGGCCAGCCAGCCCGGGTGCGACTCCGAGGGACTGTGCAGGGCGGCGCCCTGCGTCATCTCCATCGCGAAGTCGTCGGCGAGCTCCAGGATCGTGGAACGGCCCTCCAGTTCGGCCAGCCAGGCCGGCGGGAGGGCCGTCTCGCCGTGCAGGGCGCCGAGCAGCGCCCCCGTGACGGCTCCGGTCACCGCGGACGGGCCGTCGTGGTTGACCGCGAGCCGCAGCCCGTGGCGGATGTCCTCGCCGACGAGGGCGCAGTAGACGGCGGCGGCGAGCTGGCACTCCGCCCGGTCCTCGTCCGCGCCGAGATCGGTGACCCGGCCCGCGTTCGGCATCCCCTGGCGTACGGCCCCCAGGGCCTGCTGGAGCGCGGCGGTGACGGGCTCGTGGCCGGGGCGCTGGGTGAGCTGGGCCAGCGCCCGCTGCACCGACCCGTCCACGCTCTCGCCGCGCGCGAGCCCGTGCACGACGACGGCGAGCGCGCCGGCCGCCAGATACGCGGCGGGGTCGCCGTGCGTCTGCGCCGCGCACTCCACGGCCAGCTGGCACACCAGCTGCGGCTCCCAGCCGACGAGGAGGCCGAAGGGCGCGGAGCGGACCAGGGCCCCGGAGTCGGCCGCGTCGGGGTTCTTGGGCTTGTCGAGGGTGCCGAGGAGCTCGTCGCCCAGACCGGTGAGGCAGGCGCGCGCGGGGTCGCGGCGGGCGTAGAGCCACTCCTCCCGGGCCAGCCAGCCCAGGTCCGTACGCCGCTCGTCGGGACCCCAGTCGCGCTGCGTGGCCGCCCAGCGCAGATGGGCGCGGTGGACGTCGGTGGGCGGGTGCCAGGCGCCGGTGTCGCGGCGGACCTGGGCGCGTATCAGTCCGTCGACGGTGAAGAGGGTCATCTGGCTGGCGGCGGTGACCGCGCCGCGCCTGCCGTGCGCGGGGACCGGCTCGGTGAGCCCCTCGGCGCCATGAGCGGTCCTGATCGCCTCCAGGGAGAGCGTCGCGACACCCGCGCCGAAGGCGTCGCCCACGGCCCCGCCGAGGAGACAGCCGCGGACCCGGGCCCGGAAGTCCTGCTGTTCGGCGCGGCCCCACACGGCCGCAGCGCTCGTGGTCACGACGTGCCCTCCCCCGGAAACCCTCGGCGCACAGATCTCGCAGCACTGTAATCGACCGAGTTCGCGCATTCGCAGGGCGGAACGTTTTGCGATCGGACGCCCTTCGGGCCGGTTTTGATCACAGTTCACCCGAGCTCGCGGCATCGATTCGCCCGGGTCGTCGAGGGCGGCTTCGCCCTCGACGACCGGCGCCGACCCCGTCAGTCGCCCAGCACCGGCAGCAGCTCCGGCAGATGGCCGTCCGAGGACTCCGCCGTGCGGACCCGCTCCTCCGCCACCTCGCCGTACAGCGTCGTGCGCGGGCGGGACGGCCTTCCCGCCGCCTCCGCGATGGCGACGAGGTCCCGGATCGAGCGGTACGAGCCGTAGCCGGAGCCCGCCATGCGGGAGATGGTCTCCTCCATCAGCGTGCCGCCCAGGTCGTTGGCGCCCGAGCGGAGCATCTCGGCGGCGCCGTCCGCACCGAGCTTCACCCAGCTGGTCTGGATGTTCGGGATGTGCGGGTGCAGAAGCAGCCGTGCCATGGCCGTGACGGCGCGGTTGTCGCGGACGGTCGGGCCGGGGCGGGCGATGCCCGCGAGGTAGACCGGGGCGTTGGTGTGGATGAAGGGCAGCGTCACGAACTCCGTGAATCCACCCGTTTCCTGCTGGATCCGGGACAGCGTGCGGAAGTGGCCGAGCCAGTGCCGGGGCTGGTCCACATGCCCGTACATCATCGTGGACGAGGAGCGGATGCCCAGCTCGTGGGCGGTCTTCACCACCTCGATCCAGGTGGCCGTCGGCAGCTTGCCCTTGGTGAGGACCCAGCGGACCTCGTCGTCGAGGATCTCGGCCGCCGTGCCGGGGATCGAGTCCAGCCCGGCCTCCTTCGCCGCCGTCAGCCACTCGCGGATCGAGAGCCCGGTGCGGGTCGCCCCGTTGACGACCTCCATCGGGGAGAAGGCGTGGACGTGCATCCCGGGCACGCGCTCCTTCACCGCCCGCGCGATGTCGAAGTAGGCCGTGCCGGGCAGGTCCGGGTGGATGCCGCCCTGCATGCACACCTCGACCGCGCCCACGTCCCACGCCTGCTGGGCACGGTCGGCGACCTGGTCCAGGGACAGGGTGTACGCGTCGGCGTCGGTGCGCCGCTGCGCGAAGGCGCAGAAGCGGCAGCCGGTGTAGCAGACGTTGGTGAAGTTGATGTTCCGCGTGACGATGTAGGTGACGTCGTCGCCGGACACCGCGCGGCGGACGTCGTCCGCGATCCGGGTGAGCGCGTCGAGCGCCGGGCCGTCCGCGTGCAGCAGGGCGAGGGCCTGGTCGTCGGTGAGCCGGGTGGGGTCGTCGGCGGCGACCGCGAGGGCTTCCCGTACGTCCGTGTCGATGCGCTGCGGGACCATGCCGGGGGCCGCGGCCTCGCGCAGCGCCTCCCAGTCGCCGTAGACCTCGTCGAAGTCGTCGCGGCGGTCGTGGGTTCGGCCGGTGGTGTCGATGGTGCGGTGCAGATCGGTACGGCCGGCGGCCGTGAACGCCTCGTCCGGCTCCTGCCACGGCAGTCCGCGCACCTCCGCGTCCGGGTCGGCCAGACCGGTCTCCGGGTCGGCGAGCGCGCGGACGTGCGGCAGCAGCCGGGGGTCGAGCCAGGGCTCGCCCCGGCTCACGAACTCCGGGTAGACACAGAGCCGTTCGCGCAGCTCGAAGCCGGCGGCGCGGGACTTCTCGGCGAGGGTGTCGATCTGCGGCCAGGGCCGCTCGGGGTTCACATGGTCGATCGTCAGCGGGGAGACCCCGCCCCAGTCGTCGATCCCGGCGCCGATCAGCCGTCCGTACTCCTCGTCGACGAGGTTCGGCGGGGCCTGGAGGCACGCGGAGGGGCCCATGATGTGCCGGGCCACGGCGATCGTGGCGACCAGGTCGTCGAGCTCGGCGTCCGGCATCCCGCGCATCGCCGTGTCCGGCTTGGCGCGGAAGTTCTGGATGATCAGCTCCTGGATGGAGTGGTAGGCGCGGGAGACGCGGCGGAGCGCGAAGAGGGACTCGGCCCGCTCCTCGTACGTCTCGCCGATCCCGATGAGCAGTCCGCTGGTGAACGGCACGGAGGACCGGCCCGCGTCCTCCAGGACCCGCAGCCGCACGGCCGGCTCCTTGTCGGGCGAGCCGTGGTGCGGGCCGCCCGGCTCGGACCACAGCCGGGTCGCGGTCGTCTCCAGCATCATGCCCATGGACGGGGCGACGGGCTTGAGCCGCTGGAAGTCCGTCCAGGAGAGCACGCCGGGGTTGAGGTGCGGGAGCAGTCCCGTCTCCTCCAGGATGCGGATCGCCATGGCCCGTACGTAGGCGAGGGTGTCGTCGTAGCCGTGCGCGTCGAGCCATTCGCGCGCCTCGGGCCAGCGGTCCTCGGGCTTGTCGCCGAGCGTGATCAGGGCTTCCTTGCACCCCATCTCGGCACCGCGGCGCGCGATGTCGAGGACCTCGTCGGGGGACATGAACATCCCGTGCCCGGCACGGCGCAGCTTGCCCGGCACGGTGACGAAGGTGCAGTAGTGGCATTTGTCCCGGCAGAGCCGGGTGAGAGGGATGAACACGCTCTTCGAGTACGTGATGACACCGGCCCGCCCGGCGGCCTCGAGCCCCGCGTCCCGCACCCGCCCGGCGGACGCGGCGAGATCCTCGAGGTCGGCGCCCCGCGCCTGCAGCAGTACGGCAGCCTCGGTCACATCGAGCGCCACCCCGTCCCTGGCCCTGCGGAGGGCGCGACGCATGGCGTTCTCGGTGGGCCGTTCCGCCTGCCCGGGCTGCTGATCCGTCATGGAACGAGCATACGAGCGGCCCCTGCGGTTGAGTACGCGTACTCAACCGCCACCTGCCCGCGGGCCCTACGATGAGCCCGCACTTTTCCGTTCGGGATCTTCGGGGGACCACTGGTGGCGCTCAACGCCAAATGGGATGAACTGTTCGGATCGGGCAATTCCGGTACCGGGATGACACTGGCGTCCGTGGCACCCGATCGGAGCGGAGGCAGTGGAGGCCCGGATCTGAAGGCCGACGTGGGGCCCTGGACCAAGTCCGGCGGTGTCGCCGCTGAGTTGCGCCAATCCACGTCCACCTCGCTGACCGATCTGACGACGGCGAACGACGGGGTGGCCGGCGCCACCGCGGGGTTCGCCTCCAGCAGCACGCTCACCACGATCACGGAGACCTGGAAGACGCGGCTGACCGCCGTACGCGACGAGTGCGGCCGGCTCGAACCGGCCCTCAAGAACGCCGGCCGCGACTTCGGCGAGCGCGAGGTCGACACCGAACGCAAGATCAAGGCCGCCTCACCGCCGTCCGCGCAGAAGAAGGAGGGCTGATCCGCCGTGCCCACCTGGCAGCAACTGCGCGACGTCAAGCTTTCCGAGTACACCGACGCGGCCGACGGCTGGGGCCGGATATCCAGCCGGTCCAACGCCGACAAGGACCGCGTCGACAACGAGATGGTCGGCAAGATCAGGGGCACCCAGAAGGGCGACACGGCGACGGCCGCCGTCGGGGACCTGGACCAGCTGTCCCGCAACTACCAGTACCTGAACACCGAGTGCGGCCTGATACGTACCGCGCTGAACGGGCTGGCCTCGGAGCTCGCGGCCCCGCAGCGGAAGCTCAAGCAGGCCCTGGAGGACGCCGAGAACCTCAAGTTCACGGTCAATCCAGACGGTTCGGTCACCTATCCGGAGGGCGGCGAGAACTTGATCGACAAGAAGCCGCTGCCGGGTGGCAGCGCGCAAGGGTCCCAGTTCGGCTTCCTCTCCCCCACCGGCCCGCCGCTCCAGCGGTATCCGAACTCGCCGCTGCTCAATCCCCCCGGCCAGTTCCCGGGCTTCGGCGGCGGCAACCCCAACCAGGCCAAGGCGCAGGCCGTCGCGAACTCGATCGCCGCGGCCGTCCGGGAGGCCAACGAGATCGACGGCCGTTACTCGGACGTCCTGGCCCAGTTGAAGGCCGAGCCCGGCCTCAAGGTCGACAACAAGACCCTCGCCGACACGGCCGCCGACACCAAGCGGCTCCAGGACGCGGCCGGCAAGTACCTGGACGACGACAAGATCCCGCACGGCAAGTCTCCGAAGGAGAACGTCGAGTGGTGGAACGGCCTCACCCAGGAGCAGCGCGACGAGTACGCCACCCTCTACCCCGCCTCCGTCGGCGCCCTCGACGGCCTCCCCTCCGCCTTCCGCGACGACCTGAACCGCGTGGTCTTCACGGAGACCAAGGCGAGGTACGAGGTGGAACTGGCCGCCATGCCGCCGGAGCCGAAGCCGAAGCTGGTCTCCCACGGGGCGCGCGGCGGCATGGTCTACAGCCAGGAGTGGCTGGACTGGCACAACAAGTACGAGGACCGCAGGGACGACCTCAAGGACAAGCTGGCCGGCATGAACGCCATCGAGGGCCGCCTGGAACCGCGACCCGGCATGCCGGAGGGGTACCTGCTGAAGTTCGACGGGGAGAAGGACGACGGCCGGGTGATCCTGGCGGTCGGAAACCCGGACACGGCGGACCACACGTCGGTGTACGTGCCGGGAACGACGACGAAGCTGGAGGAGATCGACGACAACCTCAAGCGCACCGACGCCCTGTACAACAACGCGAAGAACTTGGACCCGAACGCCTCGTTCTCGACCATCACGTGGTTCGACTACAACGCGCCGAACAACATCCCCGAGGCCACACTCAACGAGTACGGCAACTCGGGCGCCCCGGCCCTGCGCCACTTCATGAGCGGCCTGGAGACCGTCCAGGGCGGCCCGGACAAGTCCCACACCACGCTCATGGGCCACAGCTACGGTTCCACCGTGGCGGGCATGGCCACCAAACTGGAAAGCGGCCCGATCGCCGATGACATCATCGCGGTGGGCAGCCCCGGCATGCAGGTCGAGCACGCGAGTGACCTGGGGGTGGGCAAGGAACACGTCTGGGCGATGGGTGGCGGCTTCGACGACATCCTCGTGCGTCAAGGCGGCCGGCTCGTCGGGCACGGCGAGGGCGGCAACATCCCCACGGACGAGGACTTCGGCGGAACCATCATGAGGAGCGGGGCGAAGGACCACGGGGACTTCTGGACCGACAAGTCCAGTGTCAACAACCAGGCGGCTGTCATCGCCGGCAAGTACGACAAGGTGACCCTTGACTAAGCGATTCGCATGGACCGTGCCCGCCCTGCTGGCGTGTGCGCTGCTGACGGGATGTTCGACCATGGAGAAGAAGACCGCCGAGGTGCGCGACAGCGGGCAGATGCAGGCGGGGACGCAGCGCACGTCCAGCCAGATCCTGGACATGATCGGCCTGAAGGGGAAGGTGACCGAAGGGGGTCCCCTGCCGCTGCCGTGCGACAGCTACGGGGGCGAGGTGGAGCAGATGGACCACCCGTGGAGCATCTACGACCTTCCGTACGCGGAGCTGGAGCAGGCCTACAACCGCATGCGCACCACCCTGCCCGCGAAGGGCTGGAAGGTCACGCAGGACGGCCCGGACGAGAGCGCCGCGAAGACGCCCACGCTGCGAGCCGACTCGCCCGACGGCGACTACGCGGTGGAGCTCCAGCTCATGGACGAACGCAACAACCCGACGGCCAAGACGAAGGCCTTGATCTCCGTCTCCGTCGTCTCCCGCTGCTTCCAGCCCGGCTGACGCCGGGCTGGGCGCCCGAGCCCGGCCCTCCGAGCCCTGGTACGGATCCGGGCCGCCCGGCCGGGCCGTGACGTCCGTCAGCGGACTCAGAGGTACTGCGCGTACTCGTCCAGCACCCCCAGCACCTCGCTCTCGTCCCCCGGTGGCAGCTGGAGCACCACCTCCTCGCAGCCCAGCTCCGCGTAGTGCGCCAGCTTCCCCGGGTTCGGCAGGACCGCGTAGGGGACGACCTGGAGGGTCTTCGGGTCGCGGCCGGCCTTCTCCCAGGTCTCGCGCAGCACCGGCATCGACTGCGTCAGGCCGCGGCCGCCGATCGGCATCCAGCCGTGCGCGTACTCGGCGATCTGCGCGAAGAGCCTGGGGCCCGCCGCGCCGCCGAGGAGGGTGCGCGGCGCGCCGCCCGCCGGCTTGGGGTAGGCGTGGGAGGCCCGTACCGACACCCCGAACTCGCCCTTGTACGCCGTCGGTTCATCGGCCCACAGCGCTCGCATCAGCGCCATCCGCTCCCGGCCGAGCTCGCGTCGTGTCGCCCACTCCACGCCGTGGTCGGCGGCCTCCTCCTTGTTCCAGCCGAAGCCGATGCCGAGGGTGAAGCGCCCGCCGGAGAGATGGTCCAGAGTGGCGATCTGCTTGGCCAGGACGATCGGGTCGTGCTCGGTGATCAGGGTGATGCCCGTGCCGAGTTCCAGCCGTTCGGTGACGGCGGAGGCCTGGCCGAGGGCGACGAAGGGGTCGAGGGTACGGCCGTACTCCCGGGGCAGTTCGGTGCCCGCCGCGGGGTAGGGGGTGGTCCGCTCGATCGGGATGTGGGTGTGTTCGGGCAGGTAGAGCCCGGCGAAGCCCCGCTGCTCCAGCTCGCGCGCGAGGCGCAGCGGGGTGATGGTCTCGTCGGTCAGGAAGATCGTGGTCGAGATCCGCATAGCGGCACGGTAGGGGCTGCGGACGCGATTTCCGAGAGGTGCGGCGCTACGGGCCTCTTGCGTTGTCCGGGAGTTCACGGCTTCATACGAGGGTGCCGGACATGAGCGAACCGACCAGACGAACGCTCCTGACGACGAGCGTCGCCTCCGCCTTTACCTTGGGAACCGTGAGCTTCGCGCACGCCGCCGACCTCCCCGGCGACACCCCTGACGACGCGCCCGGCGGCGACCGTACGCAGACCGTCAGCGGCACGCTGCCGCCCGGCTCCCCCGACTTCGTGTACCTCCCGGTCGAGATCCCGCGCGGGGTGCGCGAGATCCATGTCTCGTACGCGTACGAGCGGCCGGCCGTCCCCGCGGGGACGCAGGGCAACGCCCTGGACATCGGCCTCTTCGACCAGCGCGGCACCGAGCTCGGCGGCAAGGGCTTCCGGGGCTGGTCGGGCGGGGCGCGCAAGGACTTCTTCGTACGGTCGGACGCGGCGACCCCGGGGTACGTCGCGGGGCCGGTAGGCGCCGGCACCTGGTTCGTGGTGCTCGCCCCGTACACCGTGGCGCCGCAGGGGCTCATGTACTCGGTGACCATCACGCTGCGTTTCGGCGCCTCGCTGCCGACCCCGAGACCCGTGTACCCGCCGGAGCGGGCCAAGGGCCGTGGGCGGGCCTGGTACCGCGGCGACAGCCATCTGCACACCGTGTACTCGGACGGGCGCCGCACACCGGCCGAGGTCGCCGCGCTCGCGCGCGCCGCCGGGCTCGACTTCCTGACCACCACCGAGCACAACACCCACGCGGCGCACGGGGCGTGGGCCGAGCTCGCCGGGGACGACCTGCTGATCCTCCTCGGCGAGGAGGTCACGACCCGCAACGGCCATGTGCTGGCGCTGGGTACGGACCCGGGCACGTTCGTGGACTGGCGCTACCGGGCGCGGGAGAACCGCTTCGGGCACTTCGCGCGCGAGATCCGCCGGGCGGGCGGGCTCGTCGTCCCTGCGCATCCGCACGCCACCTGCATCGGCTGCAACTGGAAGTTCGGCTTCGGCGACGCGGACGCGGTCGAGGTGTGGAACGGCCCCTACACCCCGGACGACGAGGTCTCGCTCGCGGGCTGGGACGCGGCGCTCGCCAAGGGCCGCTGGACCCCCGCGATGGGCAACAGCGACGCACACCGCGACCCCGATCTCGTCGGCACCCCGCAGACCGTGGTCCTGGCCGACGACCTGAGCCGGAAGGCGATCCTGGCCGGCCTGCGCGCGGGCCGTTCGTACGTCGCGGAGTCCTCGTCCGTCTCCGTGGACTTCACGGTGACGGACGGGCGGGGCCGCTCGGCGGGGATCGGCGAGCGGCTGCGGGTGCCGGCGGACGAGCCGGTGACCGTCCGCCTGTCGGTGGCCGGAGCCCCGGAGGGCTGCACGACCCGCTTCGTCACGGACCAGGGCGTGCTGCACACGGCGCAGGCCACGGGTCCGGTGGAGTGGGTGACGACGGCCGCCTGCGCCTCGTACGTACGGGCCGAGGTCCGCCGCCCGGCGACGCTGCCGCCGCTTCCGGGCGCGCTCGTGGCCTTCACCAACCCGGTGTTCCTGGAGGCCGGCGGGGTCAGCCCTGGTACTCGGTGAGGTCGATGGCGTAGACGCGCAGCGGGACGCCGAAGTCCGGGTGCTCCGTCTCACGCTCCGGGGTCATCCCGAGCTTGTGGATGACCTTCTCGGAGCCCGCGTTGGAGATGTGGGTGATGGCGACGACCCGGCCGAGGCCGCGGTCCTGGAGCGCGAACTCCAGGGCCGCGTGGGCGGCCTCGGAGGCGTACCCCTGCCCCCAGAAGGGCCGCCCGAGGCGCCAGCCGATCTCCACCTCGTGGGCCAGCTCGGGCAGGAACCGGGGCACGGAGAGCCCGGCGAAGCCGATCAGCTCACCGGAGCCGAGGAGCTCGACGGCGAAGAGCCCGAAGCCCTCGTCGTCCCACTCCTCCTCCCACCGCTCGATGTCCTCGGCGGTCTCCTCCAGATCACGGACCGATCCGTCGCCGATCCAGCGCATCACCTCGGGGTCGGCGTTGATCTCGGCCATGGGGACGAGGTCGTCGTCGGTCCAGCGGCGAAGGAGGAGGCGGGGGGTACGGATCTCGGTCATGCCTCCATGGTCTCGCACCCCACCCACCGCGGCCGTCTCGGCCCGCCCTTGACCTCGACCTTGGTTGATGTACGAGGCTCGTCGCATGGACACGGACACCGCTGACGTCACCCGTCTCTTCGACCGCTACCTCCGGTCCCTCGACGACCGAGGCGCCTTCGACACGGCCTGGGCCGCCTCCTTCTTCACCGAGGACGCGACCACCTCGACGCCCGCCGGGGACGTACGGGGCCGCGAGGCCGTCGCCGCCAACGTGCGAATGGCCATGGGGCTCTTCGACCGGACCGTGCACTTCGGTTCGAACTACCTCGTCGACGTGGACGGCGACCGCGCCACCCTCCTCGGGAACCAGCTCTCCACCCATGTACTCGCCGACGGCGGCGGGTTGTTCCTGTCCGGCGGGCGGACGGAGAACGAGCTCGTGCGCACCCCCGACGGCTGGCGCCTGTCCCGGGCCGATCTGCGCATCGCCTGGACGCAGGGAAATCCACCTGTGCTTCCGTAGCCCGGCTGCTTGGATGACCGGCATGCTGAACCGACTCGAGACGTACTACGACACCGTCCCCCGATCCGCCGCCCGCGCCGAGGAGTTCGGGCCGCTCACGCTCTTCGTACGGGAGGGGGCGGGGTGGCCGTACTACGCGCGGCCCGCGCTCGGGCACGGCGGGGAGGTGAGCGTCGCCGAGGTGGAGCGAGTGCGGTCCCGGCAGCGGGAGTTGGGGGTGCCCGAGGCGTTCGAGTGGGTGGCGGAGACGACGCCGGGGCTGCGGGCGGCCGTCGAGAAGAGCGGGCTGGTCGTGCACGAGCATCCCCTGATGGTCCTCGAAGGCGGGGGCGCGACCCCCGCACCGCCCGAGGGCGTCACCGTGCGGATGGTCGGCGCCGACGATCCCGCCCTGCCGAGCGCGGCCGCCGCCCCGTACGCGGCCTTCGGGGTCGCGCCGTCGCCGGACGCGGCGGCCCAGCTCGCAGACCGGATCGCCGCGGGCCTCACCCGTCTCGCCGCCGCGCTGGACGCGGACGGCACCGCGCTCTCGGCCGGCCAGCACCAGCCCGTCGGGACGGTCTCCGAGGTCGTCGGCGTCGGTACCCTGCCGGCCGCCCGCCGCCGCGGCCTCGGCCTCGCGGTCACCGCGGCCCTGATCGCCGACGCCCGCGCCCGCGGTGTGGAGACGGTCTTCCTGACGGCCACGGACGCGACCGTGGCCCGCCTCTACGCCCGTCTCGGCTTCCGTACGATCGCCACCGCCCTGATCGCGGAACCGGCCTCCTGAGAAGAAATCTCCGGGGACGTGTCACATCCGCGTCGCGCGCTCCGTCAGTGCAGTGAAGCCGACAGGAACGGCCCCACTGGAACACGGACCGCTGAGGAGCGATCACCATGCCGTACGAGATCACCCCCCGGATGACGAACCCCGCCTACGTTCTCGCCGACGCCGCGCCGGCCATCCAGAACCTCGTGAAGGCCACCCGTCAGGGCGGTGTCCCGGAGTCGACGCTGGAGCTCGTGCATCTGCGGGCCAGCCAGATCAACGGCTGCGGTTTCTGCGTCGACTACGGCGTCAAGAGCGCCAAGAAGGCCGGGATGAGCGACGAGAAACTGTTCGCCGTCGCCGCCTGGCGCGAGGCGCCGTACTTCTCCGAGGAGGAGCGGGCCGCGCTCGCGCTGGCCGAGCACGCGACGCGGCTCGCCGACACCTCGGACGCCGTGCCGGACGAGGTGTGGGACGCGGCGGCCGACCACTACGACGAGAAGCAGCTCGCCGCGATCGTGCTGATGGTCGCCGTCACCAACATGTTCAACCGCATCAACGTCACGGTGAAGCAGCCGGCCGGCGTCGGATTCTGACCGGCGTCTGCCGCGCCATCGGCGCGTCGATCGGGTCCCCGGACTCGATCGAGAACCCCTCGCGTTCGTAGCCCGCCGGCGCTACATGGTGGCGGCGCCGGCAGGGACGACACCCTCCGTCGCGAGCACCGTCGCCGGAAGGCACACGTACGCCGTGATGCCGGTGCCGTCCGTCGGGCGTAGCTCGACCTGCGCGCCCAGCCGGGCGGCCAACCGGCCGACAACGTAGTGGCCGAGCTGCCGGGTGGGCGCGACCAGGAAGCTCTCGTCGCCCGCCAGACGGGCGTTGGCCCGTGCAAGCGCCTCCGCGCCCATGCCGACGCCCCGGTCCACGACGGCCAGGCAGTACTCGTCGAGGTCCCGCCAGCCGTACACCTCGACCGGCAGTTGGACCGCCGAGTAGACCAGCGCGTTCTCGATCAGCTCGGCCAGCAGGTGCGACAGGTCGGCGACGGCGTCGCCACGGACGCGGCAGGCTTCGATGTCGGCCGTCGCCACCCGCCGGTACTGCTCGACCTCCGCGACCGCCGACTGCACCACCTCCCGGATGGTGACCGTGCCCGGCCAGGCCCGCTGTGGCTCGTGCTCGCCGGCGAGGACGAGCAGCGATTCGGCGTTGCGGCGCATCCGGGTGGCGAGGTGGTCGAGCTCGAAGAGCTCTCCGAGCGCCTCCGGGTCGATCTCCTGGCTCTCCAGCGCGGTGATGAGTCCGAGCTGGCGGCGCAGCAGGCTCTGGTTGCGGCGGCCGAGGTTGGCCAGCGACTCGGAGGTGTTGCGGCGCAGGGCGGCCTGCTGTGCGGCGAGGCCGACGGCCGTGCGCTCCACGTTGCGCAGCGCGGCCGCGAGCTGGGTGATCTCCTGAGCGCTGCCGGGCACGGGTGCGTCGGGGCGGCACGGAAGTGGAGTGGCCGCGGTCCCCGAGCCCGCGTCCGCTTCCTGGATGCGCTGCACCGCCTCCCGCAGCCGTACGCCCGCCACCTCGTCCGCCTCCTCGGCGAGCGCGCCGAGCGGGCGTGTGATGGAGCGCGCGGAGAGTACGGCGAGGGCGGCGGCGACCGCCACGATCAAGAAGCCGAGGCCGAGGAATCCGGCGAGCTGCCAGGTGGCCGCCGCGCTGAGCTCCCCGGCCCGGGTCCGGGCGTCGGCGCCGACGGAGCGCTGCACGCCGTACAGGTCGTCCACGAGGACGGTCATCGACCGCCACCACAGGTCGGGGTCGACGGCGAGGCGGGAGCCGTCGCCCGCCGCCGCGGCCCGCTTCTCCAGGTCTGCGGCGCGGCGGGCATCGGTGGTGGCGAGGGCCTTGTCGAGGGAGGCGCGCTGGTCGGCGGTGGCGGACTTGCCGAACTGGCCCAGGGCGGCGACCCGGGAGGCCCGCACCTCGGCGAAGGCGAGGTATTCGTCGGTCCGGAAGCGTCCGGCGGCGAAGACCCCGTTGAGGGATCCGCGCTCGAGGGCCACGGACTCGGTGGCGTCGCCGAGCGCCCGCAGAGCGTCCATGGCGTCGCCGAGGGCCCGGTCGCCGCCGGCGGCGTCCGCGGTGTGGCTGCGGGTGAGGGTGGCGATGGCGTCGGTGTAGAAGGCGAAGGTCTCGCTGCGCGAGCCTCCTTCGTCGACGGACGAGCGTACGGCGCCGAGCCGATCGAGCGGGTCGGTACCGGGCAGGTCGCCGAGTGCGGTGCGGGCGGTGTCGGAGCGGGCCCGCTGGGCGTCGAGGTCGTCGCGGTACTGGCGGGCGCCGCCGAGGAGCCCGTTGCCGAGCCCGCGCTCGCGCTGGAGCTCGTGGACGAGGGCCTGGACGGCGAGGACGCGGTCGACCCGGTCGTGGGTCTCGCGTGCGGCGGCCCAGTCTCCGGCGCGGTCGGCGACGGCGAGGCCGGTGAGGACGAGGAGCAGGCAGGTGGGTACGGCCAGGACGACGGTGACCCGCCCGCGGATGGTGCGCCAGCCGGGGGTCAGCCGTGCGAGGTGCCGTAGGGCGGTTGCTGTGGGAGTCACGCCGTACGACGTTATGCGCGGGCCCTCGGTCCGCGATTTCCCCACCGTAAGGGGGCGGTTGCGCTCCGCTCACGATCGAGGCTTCGAACGGGATGCGGCCCGGGTCATCCGCTCGTAACCCGCTGTGCGGCGAGCGCGTTGGGACCGGTATGAAGAAGATCCGTAACCTGGCCCTGACCGGACTCGCCCTGGTCGGGAGCATCGGCGCCGCCGGGTCCGCCGTCGCCGACACGGCCGACCTCGGCAACGCCCACCTTCCCTCCGTCGTCCCGCTGAGCGGTCTCCTGGACCCCCAGGAGAAGCCGGCCCCGGCGGCCGACACGGTGGTCGAGGGGCTCCTGCCCGGGCGCTGACGGAGTCGGACGAAAACGAGGTGGGGGGGCCGGGCGGCCGGGCCGCCCCCCCGGGGGGTGCTGTAACAGGGGGGGGCCCCCCCCGCCCCCGTGCGCCCCCACCC